>CAMLML010000024.1 GCA_946481095.1 uncultured Cellvibrio sp. | reverse complement strand
CCAATCAGTTTTGAACGATTTCAGATTTGGATTGGTAACAGGTTCTGAAAAATAAAAGCCTTGTAAACTGTCAACGCCCAGCCCAGCGAGAATTTTTGCCTGTTCAAGGGTTTCCACTCCCTCCGCTATGACTTTCATGTTCATTCGTTTGGCTATCATGATCGCGCTTTCAATAATCACAGCACCTTGCTTCTCCAACTGGTGAATGAAGGAACGATCAATTTTGATAGCGGTTACCGGGAATTCATGTAAACGGGATAGTGATGAATAACCTATACCGAAATCATCAATTTGTATTTCAATGCCTCTTTGTCTGAGTTCTTTGGCTGTTGCCAGTGTGGAATCGTGATATTCAATGCCGAATAATGATTCAGTGACTTCCAGAATTAAATCATCGGGTTTTAAATCATGTTGTTGCAGTATTCGATTAACTTTTGATGGAAAATCGTTAACCAATAATTGTTTCAGTGAAATATTAATGGCGATTTTGATAAGGGGATTTGATGATTTCCATGATGTAACTGCACTGCAAGCAGTATTTAATACCCAATCTCCCAAAGCGATAATTTTGTCTGTGTCTTCGGCGAGATGAATAAATTCTTCAGGATTGATTTCTCCCAATACGGGATGGCGCCAACGAACCAAAGCTTCCAATGTTGTTACGTTTCCAGAATGTGAGTCTATTATGGGATGATAAACCAGCAGTAATTTATTTTGTGTTATTGCGTCAGATAGCGCGCGGCTTAAATCAAATCGACGGCGTTGGGTTTCAACGTAAGTTTCGTTATAAGTTAATGTTTGACCCCGACCACTGCGTTTGACTTCTGCAACAGTCAAGTCAGCGGCATGGATCACGTCTTTGTAATTATTGGCGTCAGTTGGGAAATAGGCAATGCCAACGCTTAAGCCCAAACCCAGAATTTCATTATTCATTTGCAGCGGAGCAGTGGCTGTTTCGATTAATTTTTTTGCCAACTTTTCTGCATTCGCACGAGCGTTTTCTTCTTGTGCTGTGATAATTAAAAATTCATCGCCACCCCAGCGACCGAGGATCGCGTTATCCGGGCATAATTCTTTAAATCGATAAGCAATGGTTTGTAAAACTTTATCACCAATATCATGGCCTAATGCGTCATTGATTTGTTTGAATCTGTCCAAATCCAGAAAAAGAATTGCAGCTTCTTGTTTGCTGTTCTCGTTTAATCCTGTTTCCATCCATTCAATTAATCCACGGCGATTGGGTAATCCAGTGAGCACATCGTAATGTGCAATTCGTCGTAATGCCTCAGTGCGTTCGGCAACACGATTCTCCAGATGATTATTGAATTCCTGCAAATTATTAATCAGCTGGGTATTTTCTTGTTGTAAGGTCAAACTTTGACGCAATACACCGTGATTATTGCGATGACTGATAATCATAGCCAACCAGAAAATTAAACCTAATAATGCTATGACCAGATCATCTTTTGAAATTAAATATAAAATAATCGAGGTTGGAAATAATAATAAGGTGATGTAGATTCGGCCAATATACTTGAGCGGAGCCGTTATTCCGGTTGCACCACCTGCCAGTGCAGAAATAATGATAATGAGTGTAAATTTTGAATTGTAATGCGCTAAATCAAAGGCAATAAATACGACCGCTACCCACAGAATTGCAGCCGAAAATAATCCTGCGGCAAATCCCGTTTTCCACCATTGCAGATTTTTAAAATTATCAATTTGATCAAGTGCGAGGAATCTTGTAAATCCAATCCATGATACAAAGCGAAGTAAACTGAGAAAAAGTACAGCTGAAACCCAGTAGCTTATATAGTTAACGCCATCAGCATGTAGTACATATCCTGCTCCCAAAGTTGCCGTGATATTAACAATTAACATGGCCGGTAAATTTTTATAAGCAAGGGATAAGAGTTGTAGCTCTATTGAAAGATTGCGGTCTGTTGCCCGGCGACGATGTAGCCTGAATGGATTGTGGATAGCCATAGTGCTGTTCCGGTAGCCAAAAGTCAGCAGATAAATTCCTTACTCGTGAAGTATAGGAAAGAACAACTTTGGGTGCCAGCATTTCTATGATCTGAAAATTTTACTTTTATAACCTGAATCACATCCCTGTGTGTTTGAGTTAATTGAATAAATCCGTGTTTACAAAATCTGCTCTGACCAAAGACCAGAAATCATCTGCCAATCCATTTAAAACATATTTATAAGGCAGCCAGCCATAGCCTTTATCGCCCCAGCGGGTTCCCCATGAGTTGCGGATTAAGATAGCACCTGTTTCACCATCGATTTTTTTATCATCGTCATAACCTACAGCCAGTACTGCATGCCCACCTTCGAGTCTATCGCCTCGTTTGGGGTAAGGTACGTCGCCAGTGCCTTCACCTATGGCGGGTATGGAACTGTAAACAGAAAAACCAAACATGGCAGGTAATTCGGCCGCCAAACTTTTTTTCACCTCTGACAGAATGTTTTCCGGAGTACGCCCGGCTGGATCCAGTCGATAATATTTGATGGATTTATAACTCTGCGCAAATGCAAAACAAAAACTGTCTGGATCATCATTAAATTTATCCGGCTTGTAGGGCCAATATTTTTCAGGTGGAACACCAAACAACACCATGGCTTTCATAGTGGACCGCAAGTAAGCTCCATCATCACCTTTGAAACCTAATAATTGCCGTGTGACTTTGTACAAAAATAAACGTGAAGCATCCAGGTGTTTGCCCGAGGTGCGACGTTCGTAATACTCCATCATGCCAACACCTGCATGTGCAGTACATGAACCAAGAGCACCCTGATCCTCAATCGGTGAGCACCATGCACGTAAATCAATTTTTTTTGGCAGTTTTTTCTTGACCGCTTTTACCCGATTGGATTTCACCAAAATATTACACACTTCATCTGATTCTTGAGAGCTGTCCCGTATGTCCGGTAAATCGCGGTGCCAGCCCAAACCAAAACCATGAATATTTGCCATTTTGTTTCTCCTTCGTTATTTAAAAATAATTATTTAAATCAGTGTGTTGGCGCCTCATCATCTTGTTGAATGGCTTGTGATGAATACAACAAAGAGCCATCAGGTAATTGTCTTTTACTAATTAATTCTTTTTGCAATAAATAATCCAATGCTGCCAATACGCGTTTTTGTTCTTCTTCAATTCTCTGTTTGCTGATCCACCAATGGCAGATGCCCTCAACTGTATCAGCAGCAAACTGATGCTGATTCAGGTAGTGGGTGATTTCATTGGCAATAGCTTTAATATTATTTTCTGATAGGGGATCTTCTGCCACCGGTGATGTCCTTTTTGTCATGAATTAATCGGTACAGTGAAGCAATAGATAAGCCAAAATGAGCATTCATTTAAATATGGCGCTTGAATATTCAAGTGCCAATAAATATGTCCATAAAATTCACAATATTATTAATATTTAGAATTATTTTTTAAATTTCGTATCACTTAAAATAAACATATGATAGCTTTCGTGAGACAACCCGCTAATTGAAAGTGGTTAAGGGAATGGAGGATTAGTGGCGATGGGTAGTTACCCTTTGGTTAGTACATAACAAAAACGTTGTTGTAAAAGGACAGTTGATATGAAACAAATCACACTTGTTGATATTCCATTGCCTTGTCTTTCTGTAGAGCGGCGTAGTCTTGAAACACGAGGGTATGCGGCTATTCAACCCGGCACCATCAAGCCTGATTTTATTGAAGACAGGCGAATTATTAATTGTTTGAAAAAGATGACTTTGTCTATTCAACAATTGTCTCGAGAAAGGTTTATTCAACCTGTAATACCTGACACTTCGCAGCTGGTAATTTTTGTCTGTAACCGGGAATCATTACTGGATCCCCGATTCAAATCTGCATTCTTGCAGCATCTACAAAAATTTCCTGAAAAAATCAATCTGTGTCTGATTCCTGCATCTTCCGCTTGTGAAGGGTTAGATCTAATTAAATTGTTTGACGATTTCATTTGCTGGCCTTGTTCATCCAGTGAATTATCCATGCGTCTACAGTCTTATATAAAAACAGACGCGGTGTTTGATACGGATCTGCAAAAAACAGAATTGATTTCCAGATTTTCAGCATTAAATTTAAGTGGAACCTCTGACAATTTTATGCAGGTTTTATGTTTGATTGAAAAAATAGCTAGGCATCAAGCGACTGTATTAATTCAAGGAGAAACCGGTACTGGCAAAGAAAATGCGGCGCGTGCAATTCACTATTTGGGCAGCCGTGCGGCTTGTCCGTTTGTACCTATTAACTGCGCTACCATTCCGGATGACTTATTGGAAAGTGAACTTTTTGGCCACGAAAAAGGCGCATTTACCGATGCTAAACAAAACAAGGAAGGTTTGGTAGAAGTCGCCAATGGCGGAAGTTTGTTTCTTGATGAAGTGGATAGCTTGAGCACGAAAGCGCAGGCGGCGTTGTTACGTTTTTTACAAACGCAAGAGTATCGGCCTGTTGGTTCGAAGAAAATGTTACGAGCAAATGTCAGGATTATTGCAGCCACCAATGCCGATTTGAAATGTTTATCTAACAAAAAAATATTCAGGGAAGATCTTTTTTTTCGTTTAAATGTATTAGGCCTCACTATGCCGCCATTACGCGATAGAAAACCGGATATACCAATAATTGCAGAAAGTTTAATGCAGCGTTTTGCCAAAGATTATGACTTGCCAATCAAATTGCTTTCGCAACAAAGTTTGCATTATTTACAACAACAATCATGGCCCGGTAATGTTCGTGAATTTGAAAATACTTTGTTGCGATCCTTTTTGTTGTCAACAGGCAAGTATCTGGATATGCATTTTGACAATGCAAGTCATATTGATTCGTTGAACAATATGCCAAATGTACCGGATATTGAAAGCATGGATAGCCCACCCAGTTTTCAAGACGCAAAAGCCATAGCAATTGAATCATTCGAAAAAAATTACTTAACGCAGGTGATGAAAGCCACACAAGGTAATGTCACGCTGGCTGCAAAAATAGCAGGCAAGGAAAGGCGAGCGCTGGGAAAACTATTACAAAAATATCAAATTGATAAATGCCAATATCGCCAGTAAGTTGGATACTGGTATTTACCGGGTATATTTTTACCCGCCTGTCACATTTTTCTAACCCGCCGGGTAAATTGTTACCCATCGAATTGGAACAATATTCATTGTTCATTAAATCGCGCATAAATTTATATCCAGACTTTATTTGTTTTTACCAAGATCCTGACGGTCTATGAATTAATTTTCAGATTAATTTTTTTACTGGCATAAGCATTGCTTTGTACAAGTTCGCATAATCTTTCAGGAGATTTCTCTTGGCATCATACAAAGCAGTGCGAGGTGTTCTGCATGCGCTAAAGGATTTTTTAATCCTGGGCATGAAGAATGATCAGCTTGATCTGGTTTTGGATCAGCCGGATGTCAGTATTTTGGGCACTGTTGAATTGAAATCTCCGCCCAGTTTGTCTGTTGGTAATGGTTCGGTTAAAACCAATAGCATTGGAATTTATTTGCACCGTGTTTCAGTCGATCCTTTTGGTCGAAATCGTTATTTGCCTTCGCGTTCATCAAATAAACCGCCGCAGCCTGAGCTGCCTGTCAACTTGCATATTTTTTTATTGGCCTGGACATCCAATGGTGAAAGTGAAGCTGTGTTGACTGCTTGGGCATTGCAACAAATAGGGTCAGCATTGGAATTGGGGTTTTCACATTTAAAAACCTACGATCCACATTGGACAGTTGACGAAGTGGTACAAATTCAACCTGAAGAAATGAGTACAGAAGATTTGTTACGCATATGGGATTCGCTACCGGGCAACTACATTTTATCCGTTCCTTATATAGTAAAAACCATTCGCATGTTACCTGTACCGGAAATTGAACCTGGAAAATTAGTGTCCAGTGTAGTGCTTCCTTATTTCAATTATGGAGAGTTGAAAAATGGAAGTTAAAAAACAATTAGTCGAAACCTGTTGGTTTCATGCCGGTAATTTTGTATGGCTTTATGACGCTACGGGGCAGGGATGGGATGAAAAGCCGGGTATAGAGAAACATTTGCAGTTGACTGTTACCACAGTAACGCCCAAGCAATCATATCAAATATTAAATAAAGGTAACCGCATTGCGATTTTGTTGCCTGATCATTTGCAATTTAATCGGCAAAAATCAAAAGATCAGATGCGTATTGATAATCCTGGTATCGAAATTAACGAAGAAAATCTTGCCGTTACTGATATTGATTTAGAACGTCCGCCGTCTGCAATAAATAGCATTGAAGGCATGCTGGAAGATAGTTCCCGACATTACAACGCAAGATGGTTCGATTTAAATTTGCAGCCATTAAATGTCGACAATCCGAAAATAAATTCTATTTCTCTTTATAAAAGTATTGGTGCCACCAGAGTCACCACTGCCGGTAGTTTGAGAGGTCATCTTGAATTGGAATCAGGAGCGAATTTGCCATGGGCAATACTGATTCTGACGATTGAAATTCCTGCTGATGGTGGTAGTCCACCCAAAGTTTTGGAATTTCGTGCACAAGCGAATAAATTTGGTGATTTTTTAATTCCATTAAATGAATTCCCAGCATTGGATGCAGATCCATTAGTAGAAAATTTTGCAGCCAGTTTGCTTATAAAAAACTGTGCGATCAAAAACAAGTTACCTGACCCGGATAGCTTGAGTGGCGTCACAATTAAAGATATTGCCGGTGGTAATGATTTTCACAACTCGATCAGTTTTCAAATAAAACCGGGCGATAACCCCGTTATAAAAACTGCTGGCAGTCAGTCGATTATTGTGAAACTTTAAATATTATTTTTCCTTCACTCCAAAAAGGAGCCATTAAATGTCTGAATATCTAGCACCCGGTGTTTTTGTTGAAGAAGTGAGTTTTCGATCAAAATCCATAGAAGGGGTAGGCACAAGTGTGTGTGGCATGGTGGGGCCAACACGATTTGGTCCCATAAGGGGTACACCGGAAGTACTTACCAGTTATGGTGAGTTTGAAAAAATATTTGGTGATCCCCAATCATTAACATTCGGGAGTGAGTCACGATTGAATTATACGGCCTTGGCTGCACGCGCATTTTTTGAAAATGGCGGCAAACAGCTTTATATGACACGTATTATTTCCGGTGGTAATGATACGGATCAATATGGTTCTGGTGGTAGTGCAGGAGTGGCGGCGACTAACACTACAGGAAAAATAGATTTTCTTGCGCGATATCCCGGATCAGGCGGCAATCTTGATTTGTCTGTTATCTGGCAGGATCAGGAAAGTTTATTTCGCTCGGGCAGCTTTAATAAACTGTCTGATATCAGCAACAACGCAGAAGGTTTATTGACTATTACCAACATGCCAAACACATTTACCGGAGTTGTTTCGCATGAAGGTACCAAATTTCCACTGAAAAAAATTCAGATATTGGCGAAGAAAACATCGGATGGGTTTGTATTTTTAGCAGCAACAAAAGCCAGTGTTGTTAATGCAAATGACACTGTTGAAAACAAAGTGAATGTCAGCGCTTTTGGTACCGGAATAGCAGCGGCTACCTTTGCTGCCCTGCCGTTTGAATTTAAACAATCATCAGTGATTAAACCGGTAACGGGAAGTTTGGCTGACAATACCAGTGCTGAGTTGGTATTGAACACAGATTTGGATCTTACGTCTCATCTCATTACAGAAACAGATTCATTGACACGATTTCGCGGAACCCTCAATGCAGCAGGCAGTGAGTTTACGAAAATCAATACTACACCTGTTGTAAAACCGAGTCTGATCATTGTCAGCAAGGGTGTTGAAGATCTTGCTATAGCACGCAGTATTCCTGTGCGACCGGCTGGCAGTGTCACAGTATCGGATTTACCTGCAGCAGGAAAAATTACCTTGAACGGTGTAGATGTTACAGATGGGCAGGTGTTGACGCCGGATGATTTGTACGATTTGAAATACGATGCGCCCGCCGTTATTAATGCCAGAGCAAAAGATAAATTTGTTTATGCTTTGGGTGATAACACTTGGGAAATTAATATTACGCTTTTACCTGAAACAGAAGTTATCCCTCTGGCGGTATTCAGTGCTTTTCCTGGTGCAGTGAAAAGTGTGAAGTTACAGCGCAATTTTTCCTTGCAGGCAATCCGTCGTAAAAAAACAAAAATAGATACTGAAGGAACTCCTGGTGTTGGCGAACCGGTATTTATTACACAAGTTCTATCGCTAGATAAAAATCAACCCAACTTTATTGGCAAAGTTCTTGATAGAAATCTCGAAAAAACATTGGATCGTTTAACCATTCCTATTGTTTGTATTGTGGATGATGCCACCCCATCACAATTATTGGACGATCTGTATAAACTTTTTATAGATGAAGTGGGGCAAGGAGAATCGCTTAAAAAAATATTGAACCCCGACACCAGACTGGATGATCCCCGACATGTCATTTTGCTTGCGGGTGGTACAGACGGTGATTTCCCCGCCGCAATAGATTATGCCGGTGAAATCGATGATAAAGGTGCAACCGGTTTTTCTGCATTGGAAAGTGTTGAAGATGTTTCAATTGTGGCAACACCCTCAGCTGTTATTGATGCAAACCGTCATCAGGCGATTGCAGTGGAATTGGAAAAGCACTGCGTGAAAATGCGTTATCGTTTTGGATTGATCGATACGCGTGAAGATATGTCTTTATCGGAAATTCAAAATTTCCGTAACAATTTTGATAATTCACGTCTCGCACTTTATGCACCCTGGGTTGTCACGTCTGATCCAACCGGTGAAAAAGAAACCATTAATTTGCCCGCTTCCGGTTTTATGGCAGGTATTTACGCACGCACGGATGTTGAGCGCGGTGTGCATAAAGCGCCAGCGAATACACCGGTTTTTGGCGCTTTGCGTTTTACACAAAACATCAACAAATTCCAGCAGGAATTATTAAATCCACGCGGCATTAATTGTTTGCGATCATTCAGTGGTCGTGGGCATCAGGTGTGGGGTGGCAGAACTTTATCCAGTGATCCTGAATGGAAATATGTCAATGTGCGTCGCTATTTTTTATATCTGGAACGCTCTATCGAAAAAGGTACGCAGTGGGCCGTGTTTGAACCTAACGGAGAAAGGTTGTGGGCCAATGTAGTGACGACTATAGAAAGTTTTTTATTTAACGAATGGAAGAATGGTCGGCTTTTAGGTAGCAAAACTTCAGCAGCTTATTTTGTTCGCTGTGATAGAACTACTATGAGTCAAAACGATTTGGATAATGGACGCCTGGTTTGTGAAGTGGGCGTGGCACCACTGACACCTGCGGAGTTTGTTATTTTCAGAATTGGTCAAAAAACAGCTGATGCCTGATTAACGGAGAAAAGTTTATGGCAACTCAACGTGCAACACCCTACTCAGCGTTTAATTTTTTAATTGGTATTGAAGGTATTGATGAAGAAGATGTTGTCGGTGGTTTTTCCGAAGTCTCCGGATTGAATGCTGAAGTCACTATAGCGGAATATCGTGCAGGCAATGCCAAGGTGAATTATGTCACCAAAGTATTGGGCATCAACAAAAGTGGCGATGTCACTTTGAAGCGTGGTGTGATTGGCACACAAAATGTTTTTGACTGGTTAAATGCAGCGCGCGCCGGTGATCTGAAAGCGAAAAAAGATTCAGTCACAGTGAAATTATTAAATGAACAGCGCGATGCAGAACCGGTAGTAACCTGGACATTAAAAGGCGTCACACCCATTAAATGGACGGGCCCCAGTTTGACCGCAAAAGGTGGTGGTGATGTTGCTATGGAAGAGCTGGTGCTTTCTGTCGAATACATTGAGCAGTCCTGAATATGAAAATGCAATTTGGCAGAATCAAACTCATGCCTGAAACACGGGTTCACAGAGAACCTGTGTTTGATGTTGTGTTTATCGGTCACACCGATAAAGATGCTGACCTCGCCGAATTGTTTGCCAACACATCGATGTTGCGTGATATGTATATTGCAGGTTATGGCGTGATACTGGATGAATTAAAAAAAAATTTAACAGAAAAAACCAAACAACAGGATGCGCTTTACAATTTGCCTGTTCCTATCCGTAGTTTTGATGAATTTGAACAACTGTTTTCCAGGCCAAAAGAAATACCGCAGGATAGATACAAAAGTAAGTTAGGTGGCGATTACACCTGGTTGTCTTTAGCAATTGCCGATTTTTTTCAAACCGATGCG
This sequence comes from uncultured Cellvibrio sp., assembly GCA_946481095.1. The sequence continues at coordinate 46,159 of CAMLML010000024.1, read as the reverse complement.
ATGCAAACTCCACGACGCCTGTGGGTAATTGCTGTGGATGAAGATCAGGGTGTCGATGCTTTTTTAACATCGGATATTGCCCCTGCAATAGAAGAAAACCATGCATTGTTGCGTGCATTGGCTTTACCTGATGCGGGGTTAATTTGTTTGCCGGATTTTGAACGTCTGCACATATCCCAATCATTGAAACATATTCCATTACTGCGAGTGGCAAATCCATTGCCTGCTTTTTTACCCTGTGGCACCAGTGGCGATGATGGTACCGCAGAACGATCCAGTGTTATTAAAGAAAAACCTGATCAATCCGTACATTTTATTGCGCATTTAAAAAGAATATTAATGCTGATTGCAAAATACCGTCGCGATATTAATTTGTTAGTCGCATTTCCTTACGATCAAAAAATGGATGGTGAGTTACCTCGAACATCCGTTAAAGGCGAAGATCAATTAAAACAGTGGCGGCAACAATCAGACCGTCAATTATTGCGTCATGTACAACTCATCTATCCCTATTTGCAAGACTCAAAAAATAAATTGAGTTCGCCTTGTGGGATTCTGGCTGGAAAAATGTTGTCCTCATCCACCAATAATGGCAGTTGGCGTTCAATTGCCGGTATTGATTTACCTTCATTAAAAAGACCTTTTCCCAATCTGTCGATTAAACGGGTCAACAGTCTGCGTGATGATTTGGGCTTGGCTGTTATTAATCAGCAGACCAATCATATGCAACTGGATGATGAGCGATTAAGTGTTGCTTACTTTGATGACCAGACTGCAACCAATTCCGGCGAATTGGCACGTTTTATGGGATGGCTGATTCGTTCGTTGGAAAAGTTGGGCTTAAATCTGGTGTTTGAATCGCAATCGGATGTATTAAAAAGTGAAATATTGCTGCGTAATTTTTTTGGCAGACTTTATGAAGCGGGTGCACTGCGTGGTAAAAAAATAGAAGACGCTTTTAGTGTAAAAAGTAGATTGCAGGGTGAATCCGGTGTGATAGTGGATATTGAAATTGCGCCTGCGTTACCGATTGATCAGTTAATTTTAAATTTCCGTTTGGAAAATGGAAGTATTAAGACGGGAGAGATAAAAAATGGCTGATGCTGCTGAATTTGTCCCTTTTCGTTTTGTGGTGACTTTGTATCCGGAAAGTGGTGCCAGTCAATCTCCCATTTGTTCAGGTGCTTTTAGTGAAGTATCCGGATTTGAATTTACCATGACTCCCAAATCATTACAGGAAGGTGGTCGTAACTGGGGCGAAGTGCAGTTGGCAGGTAATACAAAATTTTCTGCAATTACTTTAAAGCGTGGAATAACACGCGTGAATGATTTATATAAATGGTTTGATGTCAGTACCCGCCAGGCTAATTATGCATTTCGTATGACGGGTTTTATCGATATCTATGATCAGGCTTATGTTGATAACACCGCAGTAAAACCGGTATTACGTTGGCAAATAATCAAAGCCATGGCAACTAAATTCAAGGGGCCGGATTTGTCTGCAACTTCCAGTCAAATAGCGATTGAAGAATTGCAATTAATGCATGAAGGATTGGTGTTGGTAATTGAGGAGAATACACCATGAGTGATATTCAAATTACCCGCGCAAGACTGGTACCCATGAATGGTGAAGATCGTTCACCGGAAGCGGATTGGATTCCGGTGCAATTTAATCCCAACAGTTTGCGTATTACCTATTCCAACACCATGGCGGCTGAACGATCGACTGGCACTGCACCTTCACCGGCACCGCAGTATATTGATAAAAGTGAATCCTCTTTATCAGTACAACTTTTTTTCGATACCAGCATTGCGGGTGAATTGGTTGCCAATTCCAGTAATGGCGGAACAGAAAACAATTCTGCAGGCGCACACACCGCACGTAATCATCAAGCCAATAGTGATGTTCGATTACTGACTAAAAAAATCGCTGATGCATTTATGAATCCTGAATTGGCACCGGATTCCAATGGTCACAAAGTTCCCAAACGCTGCCAGTTTGAGTGGGGTTCTTTTATTTTCAAAGGCATGGTGAGCAGTTACAACGAAACACTGGATTTTTTTTCACCCGAAGGAATTCCTTTACGTGCAACTGTTGCTTTGACTCTGAAAGAAGATGCCTATCAATTTTTACGCGATGAAAACATTCAAGCGAGTCAGCGGAATATTCCGACATTTTCATCGGCCAATGCATCAACCAGTGCTGCACAAGCTGCATCTGCTAATGGAAAAAATCCCAAAAATTGGCGCGACATAGCTTTATTTAATGGCATTGAAGATGTGCGTGCAATTGGCCGACAAGCCATTTCAGTTCCCAATCTGGAATTGGAAAAAATGTCATCCCGAGTCGGTTCACCGGAAATTGGTTTTGGTGTGGGAGCATCGGCATCTTTGGGGTCCAGCATTCCGGGAGCATTTAAGTGGAAATGAGAAGAACTTTATCCCGGCCTAACCTGATAGAAAATTTTACTCCCTGCTTTTTGCGGAGTGATTTCCAGTTCCTCCCCCTGCCAGGGGGGAGGTTAGGAGGGGGTAAAGAATCGCTGATGGTACAAAAAAATGCCCATCATCATTAACGAATTAACGGTTGATATTCAGGCTCCGGAAAGTTCGGGTCAGTTTGCTGATTATGGAATTAACCCGGAAGAGAATTTGCAAAAAATGATTCATGAATTGGAAGTGGCAGAAGAAAGACGCAAGAGGTTGGAAGTTGACTGAAGAAAATGCAATTTTAATCAGTGCCAGACCGCATATCCGTATTAACGGAAATCAACGTGCGGATATGGAACAGGCGGTAATTTTTATGCGCGTAAATTTACCGTTCAGTGGTATGTCACATGCTGAATTGCGTTTGGTGAATTGGGGAAACACCGATGAGTCAGGTGAATCGGGTTATGCATTTCAGGATATTGCACATGGCGATCAAATTGAAATATTGGCCAGTGATAGTTTGATTTTTGCAGGCGATATTACCGCGATAGAAGAAGTCTACGGACAAGGTGCACCGCGGTTGGTGTTGTTGATGGAAGATGGATTACATAAGTTAGCCAAACAACGCAAGAGTCGTGTGTTTGAATCTGTCAGTGTGAATGATCTGGTGCAAACGGTTTTATCGGATGCCAATTTATCAGGAGACATTCAAGTGAGCAGTGATACAGGCGTATGGCATCAACTGAATGAAACCAATCTGGCATTTTTACAGCGGATTCTGTGGCCTTACGGAATTGCGGTGCGTAATCACGCCAATAATCTTCGGATAAAAGCAGAAGAGCAGAGCGCACAAGCTGTCGATATTAATACTCAAAGTGGTGTGAGTTTGTTGCGCATTACGGCTGATTTGAATCATCAATATTTATCTGCACAGGTTAAAGGTTTTAATTTGGAAGCAGATGAACAAACAGATGCAAGCGAAGCAGATTCACAAAGTGAATCGGGTCAGGATGCCAAACAATTATTAAATAACCTCGGGTGGGGTAGTGAAGATTTATTGGCTTATCCTTTTTCGCGTAATCAATCTGAAGCCAATAGTTGGGCAAGGGCGGAGTTTCAAAAAAGATCCGGTGAGTTTTTAACAGGCGAATTAATCACCAGTGGTAATGCTGGTTTAAATACAGGTGGACAAATAAATGTATCCGGTGCTTCGGCAAGATTGAATGGCAAGTATCAAATAGTACACACGCAACATTTATTTGATACCAGCAATGGTTTTAAAACCCGTTTGAAATTTACACGCAGCAGTTGGAATCAAAATTAATGGAACACAGTTTGGGTTTGCAAAATTTACATCTGGCAAAAGTGCTGGAAAACCAGGACTCGCAGGGAAGAGGAAGGGTTCAGGTGCGACTGATGGTGAATCAGTTGGATATCTGGGCCAGTTGTATGAGCAACAGTGCGGGGCAGAATTACGGCATCAGTTTTTTACCGCGCATAGATGAGATTGTGGTTGTGGCTTTTTTGCGAGCGGATGAAGCAATTGTGTTGGGATCAGTCTGGAGTGGCAGTAGCAGTCATCCAACTGATGCGCAGGCTGTTGAAGATATTTATGCGATTGTCACACCGGGAGGAACCAAATTGATTATGGATGAAAGCAGTTCACCCAAAGTGACAATTGAAACACCGGCGGGTCACACCATTACCATTGATGATTCGGGTGCAGGTGAAATTACGATTGATCGTAGCGGTGATCAGGTGAAGTTGTCTGCAGATGGCATCAGCATCACCAGTTCAATGAAAGTAAAAGTTGAAGCGTCTCAAGTTGATGTGAGTGCAGGCATGGTAAAAGTGGATGCAGGCATGAGTCAGTTTTCGGGTGTGGTCAAGTGTGACACCTTAATTGCCACGTCAGTTGTAGGTACCAGTTATACACCGGGAGCGGGGAACGTATGGTAAATCATAAACCGGAATTTGTAGCACCCTGGTATGCCGATGCTCAGGATTACACTGTATTGCATCGCTACATGAAAGAAGATTTCATTGAATCTTTTCAAAAAGAATCTGCACGCGGTTTATTAAAAAGTTATTCAGCACAAAACTGGATTCAGGAAGATAAGTTTGGCAGTGATTGCACCAGATTACGTTTGCCATTACACCGAACTTTTTATGTATTAGCCAGCGAACTGGTTTGTGATGTGCCGTTCAAACCGGCCTTTTCACCGCGCAGTATTGTTTCATCCGGATTTGTGGTGCGTAAAAAAAATGGTAGCAGGGTGCAAACCTGGCAATTGCGTGATGGTGAAGCCATAGGATGGAAAGATATTAATAGCATCGATGAAAAATTCGATCCTGACCATAGCAAACACAAAGTATTCAATTCAATTATCAAATTGAAATCTGCATCGGAAAACAATCAGTCACTTGGCTTCACTGGGGAACAAACATATCCATTACATACACACATAGTCAAACAGTCTGATAAACCTCGCACACTTCTGTATGGTTATTTACCGCTTAATGGAAAAATAGATGCACAGGAAATTCCGGTTGATCTTGCCAAATCCGGTAACGCTGAAATTTCAGCAGCAGGTTATATGGCTGAACTGGAATGGCCATTCGGTAGTTGGGATGGTGAGTCATTCGAAAACCCTCCCTGTAATTGCACAGGAACCATAGCAGAACTGGTGAAAAATCCCTGTGATCATTTTACCTGGTCTGCAAAAGAATATTTGCAAACCAATGCAGGTCGTCCAAAACGTGCTATGGCCAATTGGTTGATCATGCTAATTCATCGCTATCAAATTTTTGATGTCAGTATTAACGATAACGAAAAATTACGTAGTTTGTTGCAATCCATACCTTTATTGTCAAAGGGCTTGAATCCGGATGAAATGGATTTAATGAATCATCAGCCTGCAGAGTTTGATGCCTGGATTAAAAAGCAAAATATTCAACAAGGTAATTTATTGGACTACATCAGCCAGCATTATGCTTCGATTATGGATTGGTATCTTGAAGAAGAAAAATTGCATCTTGAAAATGAAAATAAGATTAGACCCGGGGAATGGAATCCGTTACCAGATTTTTCTCATTTCGTTTACCTGACTAAATCCATGGCGGAAGATATTCGTGAAGCCATGTTGTTCCGCGCTGAAAAAACCAATCAATTAATTGAGATAGATTTACCCTTGCCACGTTATACCCAGGCTGCGGGTGAGCGTTATTTTATTGTTCCATTTGTTCGATATCGCGATGACTGTGGCTGTGAACATTTGCAATGGGGTAAAGCATCCATGGAATTCACGGTTGCCAATCCATTTGATCCTATAGCGATGCGGCCGAGTGTTATTCAATTGCCGGAATTATCGGATATCACCAAAGGTCTTCCCAAAGGTGTGACATTTTTAACGCCGAAATCGATCAGTGATTTGATGATGAAGGTGTCTCCTACTATGGAGATGAAGCCAAATGCAGCCAAATCGCCTTTGAGTGCCTGTATGGGATTCAGTATCAGCTTCAGCATTCCGATTATTACGATTTGCGCGATGATTTTATTAATGATTGTGTTGAATATTTTAAACATTATTTTTCGCTGGATTCCTTACGCGATTATGGTGTTGCCCAGGTTGTGTAAATAAAGAGGTTAGTCATGGCGCCAAGTTTTTCATTATCCGGTTTTACCAATGGCCGATTTGAGTGGGTCAGGGACGAGGACAGTGTGCGTGATGTGTTGTGGAATATTTTGTTGACATCGCCAGGTGAACGTTTGATGCGTCCTGAATTTGGTGCAGGGCTTAATCAATTTATCCATCAGCCCAATAATGAGACTACCCGTCGATTAATTGCAGATCAGGCATTACGAGCGATACAACGATGGGAACCCAGAATTATTGTGCAGAATTTGCGTGTTGAAACAGCTCAGGCATTAAATGAAGTAACACTGCGTTTGCTGTATCAAATTAAACAAACAGGTGAACAAAACAGTCTTCAATTAGGACTTCAATTGCAGATCTAAATTATGCCACTACCTATTACATTATTGGATGATCGCCGTTTTGATGATTTGGCAAAAGAGGCCAGACAACGTCTGCTCTCACAATTGCCGGATTTACAACAATTGGTTGAAGGTGATCCCTTATATGCCTTGACGGATTTAATGGCATGGATGACAGAAACGATTATTTACCGTGCGAATTTAATTCCGGAGCGGCAGCGTCAGGCATTTTTAAATTTATTACAAATTCCGATGCGACCTGCCATTGCTGCAAGAGGATTGGTATCGATTCAATCTTTGCAAAAAACGCCGACTTTGCCGCCGCTATTAACGTCGGAATCCAATTTATCAGGTGCGAATCAATTATTTACAACAGAGGGTGAAGTACAGCCTACTCCTTTGTTGTTAAGGCTGATGATCAAGGAGCAGGTTACAGCCGAAGAATTGAATGCTATGAATATTACATTGAATCAGCTGCAGGAAATTTATAGTCACAATACTATTCCTTTTCGCCCGCGCAGTTTTAATTTGGGTCAGGATGTTCCAGATTTGGGTAAATCGCTGGATAAAAAATTTTATTTGTTGCTGCATCTTGCTGATAAAAGTTTATTCAAGCATCGCGAAGCCATTCGCGAGAATTTGTCCGGGAAAATTCTGAATATTGGTTTGGCCCCTGTGGTGGATCAGCCAGGTGATATGGCCCTTGAATTACCACCGCGACAATTACGTTGGCATTTGTTGTGGCAGGACTCGGCACAGTCGCAAACAGCAGAACTGACACCACTGGAAGTCATTGCAGACAGTTCATTGGGCGCAAGAAAAACCGGTGTGGTGCGTTTGAAAATTCCGAAAAATTTCAAATCATTGGCTTCTGAATATACTCGTGATCCAAAATATGCCGGTGTGAATAACACTGCACCGGAATCTCCGGCTGATGTAGATCCGGATTCTGTTATGTGCTGGTTGTGTTTAACAGCGCCGGATGATCCCCAATTTGAATTGGGTTTTATGTGCATCAACGCTGTTGAAATTGCCGCGCAGCAAATCGGACGTGATCAGGTAATTGCAATGGGTGATGGTCGCGCAGGTCAGGTTGCACAGATTAAAGCGCGTCAGGTTGATCCCCAATCATTAATTATTCAAGTGAGTGAACAGGGCGTTTATGTCACCTGGCGACAAGTGAGTCATTTTTCCGGTTGCGGTGTGAATGATCGCGTTTATCAATTTGATCCGGCATCAGGCAGTGTTATTTTTGGTGATGGTATTCGTGGTATGCGCCCTGCACCGCAAAGTCGAATTCGTGTTGCTTATTATCGGGCAGGTGGTGGTGCCCAGGGTAATTTACCTGTAAGCAGTATCAAGCAAATTTTGTCGGCAAATCATAATGAATTAAAAGTGCATCAGGATTGGCCCATTACGGGTGGTGTGGATGCCGAAACGGTTGAGCAAGCAGAAAAAAGAATTCCTGCTGAATTGTCCCATCGTAATCGCGCAGTGACTCAATCTGATTTTATTCAACTCGCAGAAGATAATCCGATTGTTGCAGTAGCGCGTGCAGAAGTGATTCCCGGTTTAATGCCAGGTAATTCACTGGCTGCAGTGCGTGAAAAAGTCCCGGGCGTTGTCAGTGTTTTTGTCATGCCACCTGCAGAACCTGCATTGGGTTCTGCTCCCAAACCTACGGCGGGTTTATTGGCAGATGTGTTTGGTTATCTGGAATCACGAAAAATGTTGGGCACTGAACTTTATGTATTGAGCCCACAATTTGTACCGGTTGCACTTTCAATCAGTGTTGAAGTACTTGACCCTATGACATTGGTTGAAACTTTTCAGGCAGTTGAAAAAAATTTATTGCGAGGCTTGTGGGCTTTGGCCCCCGGTGGTTTTACCGGCAAGGGTTGGCCCATGGGACGCGAACTGGAAGTCAATGAATTAAAAACCATGGCTGCGCGCACGCCTGGTGTGTTATCGGTGAGTCATGTGCATTTGTATCACCAACAAAATAGTGGATGGGCTGAGACACCAAAACTGGATTTGCAGCTTTACCAATTACCCGAGTTGATGGCGATTCATATTGAAGAGGGCAAACACATTCCATCAGCGCCGGATTTAATTACAGCTGTGCCCGCAACATCAGCCATGGCGGTTCCCGTCATTCCTGATTTCTGTTGAGAGGACGAATGATGCAACGACCTGCGTATTTTGTTCTTAATAGTCTTGATGATTTTCGCACGCGCAATGTAGGTGATTGTGTCTGGAATACACGTGATCATTTATTTCATTTGGCGATGAACCACCAATTGCGCTTTCCTGAAAAAGAACAGCAACAGGCTTATGCAAAATGGCAGTCGTCAACACCTTTGGTAATGGATCAATACCAACAATTGGGGTTTTTATCCGATGATCGCAAGCAACTTTTGTATGCATTGAATTGGCAACATAAAAAACAGTTTGACCAGGAAAAAAATCTCTCTCTTTATGAAAAAAGCTTGTTAAAAAATCCCGCCGTTGCTGGCCCGGTATTGGCAAGTAGTGAGGCACCTTATGGCGATTCAGCGGAATCTTTGTCGGTTGCCCCTGTAGGCGCAAAACCGGATTCGCAATTTATTGATTTGCATTTGGGCGGTGATGGTCGCGTAGCTTTGATTGAATCCGATGGCAACAATAAACACAGCTTGCGTTTGGTGCATTTGCAACGACGTTGGCAATTAAGTTTTGATTGGCAAGATACAGATCAGGATAGTTTCAAACCAAAGCGTTGCCGCGTGGATCAGCATAATCGTGTTTGGGTTGCCTCTGACAATAAAATAAAAATTTTTGCAGGCGAGCCTTTGCCTCATGCGTATCAACCTCAGTTGGATCGTTTTGAACCTTTGTATATCAACCCGACACCTTTGCGTATTATTTGCGAAATTGATTTACCGCCTGAACGCCAATTAATGGCACTGTGTACCAATCAAACACAAGTCTATTTATTGATGTTGATGAGTGATGATCAAACACAGGAATTAATCAGCACGCATCTTGATCCGGATTTATCTTTTCAGTTGCGTCAGATACAACTGGCCACATTACCTCTGGCAACGGATATAGCGTCCATAGCTGAAGACAGAGTGTTTTTGCAATTTTATGCCGACAACTCCGAAGCCAAACATTGTGATTTTGCCTGTTTGTTATTGGATCAGGATAAGTGTCGTATCGAAAAACGCCGTTATCCCATGCACAGTCAATTGGATGTACGTTTTGTCAGTGGCGATGATCAAACAATTCGTTATTTATCTTCGGATGGTCCGAAACAAATTATTCCGTTACCGCAAGCACGTTATGTCAATCGCGGTGAAGCTACATTAAATCGTGTGTTGGATTCCGGTAATCCGGATACCTGGTGGGATCGAATTTATCTTGATGCGAGTATTCCTGTTGGTTGCCAGTTGCTCATTCGTGTACAGGCTTACGATGATTATGTGAATGCACCGGATGATTGGCAATTGCAAGTTGCGCCATGCAAATTACCCATTGCCAGTGAATTGCCTTTTTATAGTAGCCGTTATGATCATCAAACCAGCCACCAGGGTTTGTATGAAATACTGTTGCAGCGCAGCAATGGAGTGGTACGTGATATTCGCGGTCGTTATTTGCAAATTGAAATACAAATGACCGGCGATGGTCGTCACACGCCAACTATTGATTGTTTGCGTGTAACTTACCCGCGTATTTCCTGGCAAGAAAATTTTTTGCCACCTTTATTTCATCAGCAAGATGATGTGTCACGAGAAAAAATTATCGATGATGTGACAAAAAAACCGATAGAGATTCCTGCCAATGGTGCTGATGTTCGCGAAAGAGTTTTGTCAGTATTCGATGGGATGTTCAGTCCTTTGGAAAAACGTATCGCAGCAGCAGAATCCTGGTTTTTACCGCAGTCATCGCCCCGACAGCATTTGCCACTCTTGTCATCATTACTGGGTTCCGGTTTGCCTGCGCATTGGCCCGAACATCGTCAACGTGTCTGGCTGTCTTGTTTAAGTGAATTACAAAAATGGAAAGGTTCTTACGCAGGTTTATGTTTGGCGTTGGATATAGCCACAGATGGTGCTGTCGGACGGGGACAAATAGTGCCAGTCGAAAATTATTTAATGCGACGAACCTTCGCCACTATTCTGGGTGTTGATATGGATGATGCGGATCACCCTCTTACATTAGGCACACGACAAAGTGGCAACAGCATAGTCGGTGACAGTTTATTTTTAAGCGATGATACATCGCGTGAATTTATGACGCTGCTTGCACCGGAATTGTCGTCAGCAAGTGATCGTTTGATCGAAGAAAAATTTTTGGATCACTATGCCAATCGCATCAGTATTGTGGTTCATGAAGATGCATTTCCACACATAACGGGCATCAATCAAATAGTGATTGATTATGTGCCTGTGTCACTTGAGTGCAAACTGATTAAAACGGATAAACCTTTTATTCTCGGTCTTTCACCTTTATTGGGCATTGACACTTATTTGCAAGTTGCAGAAGCAGCAAGACAAATTGTGTTGGATGATACCTGGTTGGGACGTGAAGGCATTATGCGAAATCAAGCCAGCTTTTCACCCATGCATCACATTTTTGGTGAACACATAACAGGAGGCAATCTATGAGTAACGCGAAACTTGCTGAAAATCCGGAAATAGATTTGGAAATGCATAAACCTCTGGAACGCGTGAATTATGAAGCCGGTATGTTGTTGGGGCTTGAAGCGACCCGTGCAGAGCAGTCCTATCACCGCCAACGTGTGAATCGTTTGCAATATTGGTTTCAGGGTGCCGGAACATTACTCGGGCTTTTGGTAAAAATGATTCCGCCCAATGTGTTTAGCGATGAAAATAATCAAAGTATTCGTCTGGTGGTTACACCGGGTATCGCTATAGATGGTTTGGGGCGTGAGCTGCTGAGTTACGAACCTTATTGTGTCAATTTACGTGATTGGTTGCAGTTGCAAAACAATAGTTTTCTCAATTCCGGTTTGCATGAAGTCGATGGAAAAAAATCGGTTCAGCTTTGTATTACAGCTCGTTATCAAGCCGCTTCATCAGGATTGCAACCGGTAATGACACGTAAAGTGAATGCGGGTATTGATGCGGTTCAACCCAGTCGCGCACGCGATGGAATTTTATTAGAGATTATTGCCGGTGCACCTGACCAACTGCCGGATTCGTTTTATCGTGCCGGTTTAAAAATGAAGCCAGTTGATGAAGATGACGAATTGGGTTTTTTAACTGAAGATGAAAAAAAATATGTCGAAGCACAAACCGGCAAGAAGCGACAATTAAAAGTACTGCAATCACAATTGTTGTATGGATTAACCAATGAAGTTGGCGCGTTGGAATTAAAAGGTGCTTACGACGAGTTAGCCAGAGTGCTATTGGCCAGCATAGAAATTCCTGCTGAAGTGGTAACTGCCGGTGATGGCACGGAATCCATTCAATTGATGCTCAATCCTGAAAAAATAACGCTCAATAATTTGATTCGTCCTTTCATTACTACTCCCGATCAATTGGCCTGGCTTGCCCAGGAGGAGATGCCATCATGAGTTTATCGGAAAATCCTTTTAGCCCAATGGCAACATACGACACGCAGAAAACTATCAGCAGTGTTTCCAGTCTTGATCCCAAATTATCGCGTACGCATTATTACGATGGACGTTTGTTACGTGCATCTGATTTAACACGCGATCAATTTTATTTGGATGAACGTTTGCGTGAGGTCGGGCGAGCATTGGGACAGGGAATTGTGCGTGGATTTGATGTCACGCTTAAAGCCAATCGTCATCTTGAAATATCGGGTGGTCTAGCTGTTACCCCATCGGGTCGGGTGTTGGAATTGGAATCGAAAAAATTGGAATTGAATTTAACCGACGCTGCTCTGATTCATGGAATGAACCCGGGGTTTCGTTCACTTGAACCGGGTTTATATGTTGTTGTGGTTCGTTATGCAGAAAAAGGTACAGGTTCTGCAGAAATTTACCCACGCGATCTGGAAGCCGAACGGGGTTTACATTTCAATGCTTACGCCGAGGGTGTGCAATTTGCACTGGTTAAATTACCAATCAATTTACCACTGGAAAAAATCCAGAGAGTTTCTGCACAAGAAGTTTCGGTTTACATTCGCGCATTACTGGTTCGACAATTATTGTTAGGCACTGTGGGTCAGCCTCAGGTTATAGGTGAAGATGCCGTTGCGCTGGGGGTATTGGGAGTTGAATACGGCATAGCGCAATGGTTTGACAAAGGGTTATTGCGTCGTCCTTTCCGCAGTGTGCAAGCATTGAATTATGTGCAACAGGATTTATATGCGCACTATGAAGAATTATTTGCTGATATTTTATCGTTGCGCAATTCCACAGCGAATCAGGATAAGTTTTTGGCATCGCGTTATTTTTTTGTGTTACCGCCTGTGGGTTCATTACCCAAGTTAGCAATTGATCCCATCAACGCCTACCAACATTATTTTCCGGAACAATTTGAAGTCAGTATTTCGCCAGTACGTGCAGATGATTTGCCATCTTTGATTCAGCAAAGTTTGGAATTGGAACCCATTGATCTGCAAACAGATAAAGATGTCGATATTTTGATTGCAGTTGTATTGGATGATCTGAATTTTTCAGTAATTGCCAGAAGATTGGAGCACAGGGGCGATGCACTTCTGCCGCATCTGGATGAAACTCTATTGAGTCCCTATAAACAACAAAAGCCACAGGATGAAGTGAATATCTGGCAAAAAGTCTGGGATTCAGCACAAAAAATTATCTATTTGCGCAGACCTGTCAGAGCAGCTGAAACCCAGGTGAGTGCTGTAGTGCTGGCTTCGGGTGATTATGAGAGTTTGCCGGTTTTGAGTACGACGGCTAGCTTTGATATCAACATTTTTACAAGACGCTTGCGCGATTCAGAATTAAAAAGCAGAAAAAAAGAAAATGAATTTAATGAAAAAATTAAAGAGCTCTTGGCTCAAATAGACGATTTGAAGAAGGGTAATAACAGTCATCTTGAAGAAGAAAAAGAACTGGTGCAAAAAGCCAGTGAAACAGTTGAAGCAACTGTTGGTGCCTTTGAAAAGCTTAATGAAGAATTGGATAAAAAATCGAAAAATCTGCAGGAAGATATTATTCAGTTAACAACGGAGCTGAATCTATTAAAAGGCGATGAATTGAAAAAAGCCAAAGAGGAATTGGCAGCAGCGATTACTGAAAACAAGAAGTTGCTGGATGTGCAGAAAGCATTGAAAACAGAAGTGGATGAATTAAAGAAAAAAATAAAAGAGCTGGAGTCTGGCGGTGCAGTGCCGGATACGGATGCTGAACAATTGAAACAGCAATTAACTTCACTGCAAAATCAGCTGGTGGGTTTGCAGGAATTTATTTCCGGTTTATGGAATTCACAGGAAATCAGGCTGGAAAAACTGTCGGTTTTATCCAAATTGCGCGGTACCAGTGACGATAAGGCATTGGATAGCCAACAAATGGTTATCAAAGAAGTTGAGCAAAATCCTGATTGGCAGCCACAATTAATACAACTCTTGTCGTTGATGCATCCGCAATTTGATGATCTTAACTGGTTAAGTCTGAATTTTATTTTCAATAATAAAATGCAGGATAAAGCGATAGAAATCCTTATAAAAAATCGGGACAGTGGTTATCTGGAATCCATGTTGGTTCTGGTAAAAGAATTGGAACTTCCGGATGAGTTACGTGAAGCCTGGCAAAAAATGTCTGAAAAATCACGGATTTTGCGCTTCTCGCCTGCTGCAATAAACCAGATAAAAGTGTTGAAAATAACCCAGCTGCTACCAGCTAGCCTGGATATTGCCGATGAGCATCGCGCTGCAATCAAAAATGCGGTGTCAGCTGATTCGGGTTTATTAAAACCATTAAGTCAGTTGAAAGCAGTTGTCGGCGAAGATTATCAACCGCTTTTATGGGCAACCTTACCCGGAATTATTGAAAGTGAAAAATTACCTGAGTTTCTTGAATTTGTTCTGAAGCTTGTGGAAAAAAATCTTCCCTTGGGATTGGGTGTTGCCTCTACCAATAATCGTTTCAAAATTTCCGTCGCCCTGCGCAATGAATGGGCTGAAATTGATTTGCAGCTTTGAGCAGGGGCATCATTATGAGTAAATCATACATCACCATTTCACCCGTAATTGCCGATAACAATACCAATCGTCTTAATTACATTCCTGGCCGAACTTTATCGGAACAGGAATTTGATTTGATGCAAGTTTATGTTGATGAGCGATGCGAAGATTTATTGGTTGGACGAACGCCAGGTATTGTTCAGGGGCTTGATTTGGTGTTGCCCGAAAACATAAGCAAAGAAGCTATACAAATTAATCCAGGAATCGGAATCAGTTTTTCCGGAAAGGCGATTACCAATCGTTTGCCGATTCGTTTTTACTGGCAAGATTTGTATGAACAATATTTAGCTGAACAATCCTTATTGCAAAAAATTGATGACGGTATTTATTTTCTTAGCTTGCGTCGCACTATCCTGATATTTGAAGAGGCACAAAAGCAAGATCCCCACACCCGCACAGAATTAAACCCATTACGAGATACCCGATTGGAAACTCTGGCGCAAGTGACATTGCAGCCAGTGTGGTTTCCTGAAGATCAGATTAATGCAAGTCGCCAACGAATTGCTGTCACCATACTGCAGCAAATAATCGAGATGGAATCCTTTGGTGATTATCCTGATGAAATAAAATTGGCATTGGTCAAAATAAAAGACAATAAGCCTGAGTGGATGGACACAATTGCCGGACGGTTTCTTGCTCGTGAAAACCCGGTTCATTTCACGCTTATGGATTATTGGCATAGCATTCTCAATTCGAAATCACGGTTTCGTTTGGATGGTGATGCTGCTGAAATCAATACGGCTCACAATTTAAATCAATTGTTGGATATAAATTATTTGCCTGCTGCGGGAAAATTTCCTGCAGAACTGATTGGTCATTTGGCAGGTAGGCAGGCAACAAATCCCGTTTTGTGGTCGCGCCCGGAATTAAAATTCAAAGCTGATGGATTGCAGATCGAGATGTTACCTATCCCTGAAAATTCAGTACAGGGAATATTACAAAATGAATTGAGTCGTGGTGTTGTTGATTTATCTTCAGGTGCATGTGACAGATTAAGAATTTTGATTGCAGTTAATCAAAATGATTACCATCCAAAGTTAATGGATTTGCCAGAGATTGATATGGAACTAATAAAAAACTATTTGGTTAGCAAGCAAAAAGAAGCAGCGGAAGCTTATAAAAAATGGGAAAAAGCATATTACGATCTGTATGGTGGGTTGGAAAATAGTATTAATCTTGGTAATGATCAAGACAAGAAAAAAACAATTGAAAATTTCTCATCTATTTATTTAACCAACGTAACTAAAGTTGCGTTTTCAAATACATCAGCTGATCATAAAAAATTACTGCGGATTCCAGAGGTTGATACCAATAAACCGCTACGAGTTCATGAAAGTCTGAGAATGTTGGCAAATGGTAAAACAGATAGGCCATATAGTTTAATTACGAAAATTCTTGCAGCTGTTAAGGATAATGACCCTATTGAAGACAGAGTGGATGTCGCTGGAAAAGTGCATGAACGAATTGATACCAGGGATGATATAGAAATACTGGAGGATCTTTTATTAAAAACCAATCAACTCATAGATGAAGTTCGTGATTATTTGAGTTTGCAACGGCAACAACTGGATTCTATGACTGTCGGTTTTTCAAGTATTGCTGGCGGTATACCGGGTGATGGTACAGGTCTCAAACTAATGCGTTGGTCAGACAAACTGACATTGATGAATAAAATCGTAACCACTCCCGGTGGAGGTTGATATGGCAACTAAGAATATGATGGAAATCATGGAGGCATCGACCAAAGCTGTAAATAAACAGTTAATGGCAAATACTACTACCAATAATGGTATTTCAACCATGGGCGCAGTCAATGTGGTTGCCGGATTTAGAAGTGAATTCTTATACAAACCCGATGAAGTCATGGAGAATTTGTATAACAATCGTGAAACATTTACGAATAATCCTGCAGTTAATGTGACACCACCACAATTTGGTGTGCTGGGACATATTGATCCAAGTCGGGTATTTTTATTTGATGCCATTAAATCAATCTCGAATCTTAGAGAGCAATTGATCGGTGTAGGAAATATTGCCAATAAGGTTGATGATCTTTTTTCTGAAATAAAAGAAAAAAATAAAAATGAAGCATTGGGAATATTTGATGATCAACTGGATCCGTTACGTTGGCGTAACTACAATAAAACTAATGCTTTACTATTTTCGATAGATTATGAATTTGAAGTCATGGAAGGAACCCAGAAAAAAATAGAGAAGCGTTCAAAAATTACTAAACTGGAGAATCTGGATGATGATTCCAATCATATTTCGTCTGTTTATTCAACAGCATTGTTTTCCACGGCTAATAATTATAAAAAAGAAATTCGTGAGATTGATCAATTACACAATCAATTGATGAATTTACAAAACCAGCTGTCACATGCGCTGATCAGGAAAAAGAATCAGTTGGTAAAGTTGGATGCAGAGATTCCCGTGTTGCAGCGTAATCTTGCCAATCTCAATCAAGAGAGGATCAAGGCTCAGGGCGAATACCAAATGGTGTTGGCTTTGGTGGCTGAAGATTGGCAAAGAGTTAATCAGGAATATGCCCGGCGTGAAAGAATTTTGACTAATCACAGTGGTCTTTATTTTGTACGTGTTATGGAAACGCCTTATGCTCGTACTTCTTTGGTTGACCGTGATCTGCGTTACGGGCGCATTGAAGATTTGGTACCTGCAACGGCGATCAGTCAGGACGAATTACCGGAAGATCTTGAAGATTACATTGAAACTATTGTTGATATTCCAATTGCTAATTGGAAAAATTTTAATGGATCCTGGAATTATCTGCCATCGCGTAATACCATAATAAAATTGATGGAGCAGCGTAAATTGCGATTGACTTATCTCAGTCAAAAAACTCGCAAAGCTTCCTCTTCCAAATTTGTACCCATGTTGCAGATTCATCAAGCGATATTACAAGATTACGCCAGGTTTGAATTTTTACACGAGGCTTCACTGCAAGCTTTTTATCAGCGCGCAGTGAACGTTATATCCCTGGAAGATTTGTTAACAGGAACACCGCATCAGTTGCGTGGTAAGGCACAAGCTTTTCGCAATCAATTAGATCAGGCGATTCATGCATTGTTAACAAAACTACACAATATCAAACCCGGTATTCGTCTTGAGTGGGCAACCCGCGCTGAGTTTGATCAGTTGGATTTACGTGATCCTTATTCATGGCCTGGTTTGAAAGATGAACAGCAGGAAGATATTGGTAATGTCAGATCCATGATTGAATTAGTCAATTGGTGGTGGCGTCAACTCAATGATAATGCCAGCAGTGCCAGTGTCACATCTGTTCGGAATTTATTGCGGGCTGCGTTGATGGTTGCAGTGGGCGATGATCCAAAAGAAATGATCCACGGTTATTTGCAAGTGATTCCTGGACAATTCAGAGCAGGTGATTTGTTGCGTGCAAAATTGAATCGTCATGCACCCATAGGAACATTTTTACAATTGGTGAATGGAAACAATCAACTGATCGGCAAATTGCGAGTGGAAGATGCCGACGAAAATGGAACTGTGGTATCCGTTGCTCAGGTATTGCATCAGGAAAAAATAGAATCGACATCGCAATTTTCGGTGATAGGTATAAAAACCACAGGTCGGAGTTTTGTATGAATCAGGCCGGCGTGATGATTCATAGAATGCATTTAACAGGCGATCTCAGTCAAAAAAATGCCTTTATGCATTCATTGGATAATCAAAGCTGGATTGGTGAAAACTCACAAAAAATCATTTTTATTAAAAAAATAAGCGTTAAAGGTCAGTGGTGGGAATTGGCTGGCAAAATTGTGCAGGAAAGCAACCAATGGACGGCTCGTAATTCGTATGAGAATGATCAAATTGCATTTGATCATTATGCTCAGATGGCTGCCGAATTTATTGTTGAACTCTTATCCGGAAATAAGCCCTGGTATCTTGAATCCTGGTTGCAGCAGGAACAGTTACCTGCTGAACCTGTCGCTATATTGCTACATAAGTTACATGAAATTCCTTCTATATTGGATCATCTGCAAGAAATAAAATCGGAGTCCGGTACATTTTTATCCAATTTATTTCTTGGTTTACATTTGAATGATTTGCAGAAGTTGCAGTATGAATTGGCAAGGTTAAATCCAGCATTAGCTTTACTGGAGCCTGCTCCTTTTGGTGATATTTTGCATCCCATAAAATGGAGTTTACCTAAATCTGCTGAGCTATGGATAAAGAATTATTTTAAAGATGTGTTTTTGTCAAAAATTTCTGAAAAAGAAATTGACCTTGTATTATCAATTGGCAGCTGTTTGAGTGTATGGCGATTTTCGCCCCATTTATTAGGTGACGCTGAAGGTTTTCGTGTCTGGCGAAATCAGGTTACTCAATTATATCGTGAGAGTTTTTATCCTATTGCAGCAGGGCGCAGGAGTGAGCAAGGTCAATCAAGCCCCACTCTAACCCGCCCCTTTGTAAGGGAAGGGGATAAGATACTTCCCTTATCGGAAGGCGATGCAAGAAGCGGGGACAACAGTTCCTCCCCCTTGCCAAGGGGGAGGTTAGGAGGGAGTGAAGAGCTCCCGGAGTTTTTAATTCATCAAGCAGGATTATTGTTTTTAATTAATTTATTGAAAACAATTCCTTTCTCTTTCCCCTTGCGAGGAAGCAAAGAATTTGAAGACCCATTAAATTCCTGGGTTATTCTTTATCAACTTTTTCAAAAAATAGCAGATGAGTTTTCATTTTCTATTGAATCATCAATGCAGGAATTATTGATAAAAATATCTGCGCTAAGCCCGGATGAATTTCATCAGCAATCCCGTAACCCTCATTTTATAGCCGCTGATATTTATGAACAATTGAAACAAAAACTTCAGCGAATGAATCTCTGGCAGTTGGATTGGATGTTACTTGATGCACGTGTTGAAGTGGACGGTGCTTATGTGCATTTATATTTGGATAACTCAACCGTGCGATTGGATTTACGTATGGCAGGACTGGATGTTAATCCTGATTGGGTTCCATGGTTGGGCAGAGTGATTCGTTTCCATTATGGAGTCTATCCTGAACTCAGGGTTTCAGGAGCAAAACCATGAATGCACAATGGCCTTTGTCAATCAAAACCTTGAGTTGTGAATTGTGGATATTGGGAGCCATTTGTTGGTTTGGTAAAACACATGTGCCTGATTCTGTTCTATTTAAATCTGCTAATTTTGATCAGCAGCTGTCTGAACAATTAAATTCTTCTATCAATAATCTTGCTCATGAATTTTCAAAAGTGACTATAGAGTCTCTGGATATTCCTGTGAATCTTGGCAAGGCATTACACGGGTTATCTATCACCAGGCAGGATTTGTTTTTATTGTTTTTATGTGTGGAAATTGAAAATAATTACTGGTTAAATTTAGCTATACAGGAATTACAGGGGCCACAGGATAATACCTATCCTAAAGTTCATTTAATTTGTGAGTTATTGTCGCTATTATTTTCTGTTCGATTAAGCCCATCGGATATCTGCCAGCATTTTTTTGTTCGTGAAGAACTATTATTAATTCAGTCAGATGGGCCGCTTGCTTTGGCATCGGTACAAGTAAATAAAGATATTTGGCTGGAGCTACTGGAGCCAAAAGTAAGTCATCAGCATATTCGTCGAGTTGTTGTGAACGATCAATTTTGTATGTCGACAGATGTCATGGCAGAAAAAACCAGTAATTTCTGCACAATACTTGAATTTGATGGATCGATTCATATCCAACCTTTACGCAATTTGGAAAAACATAAAACAGCACTGGATTTTTTTTCATTGGAATTTCGATTAAAAAAAATTATCCGATTGAATCTTTATGCGCCTGTTCATCAAGCTATAGCTTTTGCTTGTCAGATAGCGGAAATGTTGGATTTGCTTCCTGTCATACTTGATCGGAAGTTGTGTGAACAGCCCAAAAAACTGTTTTGGTTTAGTCGTGCATTTGATTGGTTACCCATTTTGTTATCGGATGATTCACTGATACCAGACACTATCAATGTTCGTTCGGTTGTTATCGCAGCCCATAAAAAATCCAGCTCATCAATTATTTCCTCAATGGATTCCACTCATATAGCAGAATATAAAATTATCAAAGAGGATTATGTTGAACGATTTTCTGTCTGGTCAAATTGGGTGGACGCTGATTTGGCTGATAAGCTGGCAAAGCGTTGGTTGATGAGTTCATCGATGATTCCTGTAATTATGAAACAGGTCAATTTATCGAGACAGCTGAATAATGAATCACTGGAAAATATAATATTACAAGCAAGATTGGATATTGCGCCTGAGTCCCTGTGTGATCTTGCAATTCATTTACCACAAAAGATTCATCATAAAGCAGTTGTTTTTCCGAAATTAATTGATGAAGAATTGAATAGATTATTGCAGCGTTGTCGTAATCGCGATGATATTTTTACGGCGTTAGGCCATTCAACTTCTGCGAATCAGCATAATGGCGTCAAAGCCCTGTTTTCCGGAGAAAGTGGTACAGGTAAAACATTGGCTGCATCCTATATTGCATCGCAATTGGGCATTCCACTTTATCGATTGGATTTGGGATCTGTTTTGAATAAATACATAGGCGAAACAGAAAAAAATATTACCCGGGTTATGGATGAAGCCTGCAATCAGGATTTCATTATTTTAATTGACGAAGCTGATGCACTTTTTGGAAAACGTACAGATGATATAGGTTCCGGTGGTGAGCGTTTTGCCAATATGCTGACCAATTATTTGCTGTCGCGTATTGAGCAATATTCAGGGATTGTGTTGCTGACAACCAATGGTATGGGGAGAATTGATTCAGCATTTATGCGTCGCCTCGATATGATTATCGAATTCAATTCTCCGGAACTGGAAGAACGTACACGCATTTGGCAATCGCATTTGGGCAATCGCAGTCCAGGAGAGCAATATTGCCGTCAATTGGCCAGCTTGTGTGATTTAACCGGCGGTTATATTCGCAATGCGGTTTTGGCAGCAGCAGCAGATTTACCTTATGCAAAAGATTCTGCACTGCCTTACGCATTATTGCTGCGTACATTGGCCACTGAATATCGTAAATCCGGAAAACCTATTCCACCCAAATTGGCAGCGCAAATTACAGCGACCTTGTGATTAAGCGGGGATCATTATGTCTGCAGTGAAACCATTAAGTAAAAAAGCCTCATCTGATAATAATGTTCATCGCTCAAAAGTAGCTGAGGATTCTACTCAGGCATCAAAAAAAGTTGCGAAAAAATCATCTGAACAAAATACCTTACAGCCAGCGCCGTATTTGCAAACAAAATTAAGTGTTAGTACTCCGGGCGATACACATGAACAGGAAGCTGATCGTGTTGCGGATGAGGTCGTCAGTCGCTCACCAGCCAATAATTCAACGCCCTGTGAAACCGTAAATCCCGGAAATAGTCAGCCGGAAAAAACCTTGGGTAACACACAATCCCTGCAAACAAAAATTTCACGTTTACCGGATGAATCCATAGCAAAAATGCACAATGTTGCGAGTGATGCTACAACAGAATCATCCGCGCCAGAAACTGCAAATCCAGAAAATGAAAACGGTGTGAGCGCTGAAGTTGAACAACAAATCGAATCTTTAAAAGGTCAGGGCACTCAATTACCGGAAGATGTGCGCAGTGAAATGGAGACCCAATTCAGTCACGATTTTGCTTCCGTTTGTATTCACAACGATGCTGCCGCCGATGCACTTTGCAAACAATTAAGTGCGCGTGCGTTTACTGTTGGCAGCGATATATTTTTTGCGTCTGGTGAATATGCCCCCAATACTACAGAAGGTAAACGATTGTTAGCGCATGAGTTGACACATGTGGTGCAGCAGGGGAGTGGGGTGACGAGGAAGATTATGCGGGAGGTTACAGAAACTTCAGCCGGCTCGGGAATATTTGTTGGATCTGATAATGGTATTAGCTACGAATTTAATTCCAATGAATCTCCCGGCCCTAAGAAATTGAAAATTTCAAGTGTTAGAGTACCGGATTTTAAAATGGATCGGCATAGAGATTTGTATGAAGCGACGGAAAGTGAACCTCTATATGTTCGTCGGCAAGAGCGTAATACTGTTCAAGTTAGAAATTGGAACCGTTATTTTCGGGCGACCCCTGTTCCGATATCGAGAATTCAAAACAATACTATTGATTCTAATCCAACTGAATTTCATGTCTTACAATCTACGAGGGTAACTAATTTCTTTTTATTTGGAAACAAAAGAGATTTAACTAAAAAATTTGTATTACCGTTTTGGGACTCCAGACATACAGTAGCTATACCTCCTCTTGCTGGTGCTGCTTCTGCGATACCTGCAGATACAGCAGTAGCTGAATCCGAGGATGATGTAGACGATTCAGGTGCAACATTTCAAGTTGATCATCGTTTGGAAGACCAGTTAGGAGCTGAAAGCGATGGTTCTCAAAAAGCGATGATTGAAGATCCTCAAAGGAATTATGAACTTTTAGAACGAGGTGCAAATGGAACGTCTGGAGGGTTAGTTGATCGATATATTAATGAGCGTCTCAGAGTGGCCATCCAGCTTTTTAATGACAAAGGCATTTTGTCTGATTATCGGGAAATAAGAAGTAACTATAGTGTCGCGTTTACTAATACTATTTCAGATTCAAGGCCTGTACCTAACGAAAATATTTTTTGGTCATTTGCAGCTATTAGTAATGGTGAGCATTTAAATGGTTTTCGAGAGCTGTCACCAGACGATTTGGCGAGACTTGCGCCAGAGTCCTATGCACCAAAATTGTTCCTATCTGAAACCGGGGGGGTACCCAAAAATGCTCCCGAAGGAGCTGGTCCATTTGAAGATATTTTTCCTAGAGTTACACCAATTGGTCCGTTACAGATCACAGGAGATACAGCGAGCCTTGAAGTAAATGGTTATAGCGCAGGTTCTAGCAGAGACACAACACCACATGCTGAGTACCCCAATTTATTTTTATATTTCCAAAAGTTACCAGTAGGTATTCCAGGTCTGGGAAATAATTTATTTCGTATTAAGAGGCGCGATACAGTTACCAGAGCTACTTCAGCAGCTTTTAATTCACTCTCTTTACCTGGGCTAAGTCCAATTCGAGTTTTAGACGTAGATTTACATCCTGAGCGAGGTTTTATTGCTAGGGGAAAACTATTACCTAGTGTGCCACTGTTCGATCGAGCCGATATTGATGTCATTGTGGAAGGAGCTGACATTAGAGTTCAAAAAACTTTTTCTACTTCAGAAATAAATGTTCCTAGTCCATTTGTCGTTAATCATGCATCAGTAACACTATTTGCAAGTTCACAAAATGGATTGGGAATTGAAGGTGATTTAGGTATAGAAATTGAAAATATTGGAAAATGCGATATTGAAGCAAGTTTATCAACTGGGAATGGCTTGCGACTTTCTGGTCGTTTCAATTTCGAGGAAGGACTTTTTAATGGCATAGACGCAAGTGTAGAGGCTTCATTTTATAGGCAAAATATTTTCGACGAAAATGATCATGGACATTGGAGTGTAGGAGGTCAAGTAGTTATCCCGAGTGGAAAAATTAGTGGTATTGAATCTGCAACAGTAAATTTATCTTATTCTGACGAAGAAGGTTTTCGTGCGCACGGTGAAGCCACGCTCAGTGTTCCTGGTGTCGAAAATGGAACCATTGATATTACACATAACGAAGAAGAAGGAATGATCATCGCAGGTGAATTCAATCTCCGTGCAGGCCGCGGAATTCGCGGCGGACAAATCAGTGCACGTGTACAAGAAAAACCGGATGGTTCCGGTTATGCAGTTTCAGCACACGGTGAAGCGCAACCGGATATTCCCGGAATTAATTCCAATTTAATTGTGGATTACAACGATGGTGCTTTCACCGCAGAAGTCACTGCTGATTATTCGCGAGGAATGTTGTCAGGGCAAATTCATGCGGGTGTTACCAATCGTACAGTCAATGAAGATGGAACACTTGCAGAAACTGCATCTGAAAATAATGAATTGGTGGTGTTTGGTGATGGTGAATTAACAATACAAATTGCTCCATGGTTGCAAGGTACAGCGGGTGTTCGTTTTTCTCCCAATGGAGAGATTACCGTAATTGGTCGAATTGGATTGCCTGATGAATTGGAAATTTTTGCGCGTCGGGAAATTAATCGTTCGATTTTTAATATCGCAGTACAAGCCCCGATTTTTCCCGGCATTGTTGCAGAAGTTGGTGGTGGTTTAAGTGCGACGGCGGGTATTGGTCCTGGTGTAATTGATCAATTGACTTTGCAAATTGAATATAACCCCGCACATGAAGAAGACACACACATTACGGGTGATGCACATCTAAATATTCCCGCGAATGCTGGTTTGCGATTATCGGTTCGTGCGGGAATCGGTTTGGGTATTACCGGTGCCAGTGCAACCGGTGGTTTGGATATTGGCGGTACACTCGGAATTGAAGGGGCAGCAGAAGCGGGTGTGCATGTTGATTGGACACCGGCAACCGGTTTGGATATCACGGCAGAGCTTGCTGTGCATGCACAACCCAGTTTCACTTTTGATATTGGTGGATATGTCAGTGTGCGTGCACTTGGTTTTGAGGTTTACGATAATCGTTGGGAATTTGCATCTTATACGTTTGGTTCTGATTATCGATTCGGCATTCGTTTACCGATTCATTATCACGAAGGCGAACCCTTTGATATTTCAACGGACGACATAGTATTTGAAGTGCCTGATATAGATACAGATCAATTATTAAGTGGTTTAATCGAGAGGATTGCCTGATGGACATGCTGATTGATGAACAACTCACTGCCGCAGTACAAGCTCATGTACGTGGAAATTTATCGGCGGCAGAAAGTGCATACAAAGCGGTATTGAGTTTAAATGCCAATCACGCTACTGCACATAATAATTTAGGTTTCGTGTATGGACAAAAAGGTGAATGGCAAAATGCAATTGACCATTTGCAAACAGCGACCCAATTGAAACCTGACTATGCCACTGCAATGTCCAATCTGGGGCAAATTTATTTTTCAATAGGTGAACAAACCAAAGGAATTGAATTGTTGGAAAAAGCTGTTCAGGTAGATCAACAGGATCCACAAAATTGGCATAATCTGGCACGCATCAATTTGCTGATTGGCAAGTATCAACAGGCTGAATACGCATGGTGGCGTGCACATAATCTGCAACCAAAAAATACACAGTTTTCGGTAAATCTCGGTATTGCTATAGCGGCGCAGCATCGTTTTACTGAGGCAGAGAAAATTTATCAGGCAGTATTGAATGCCGATCCTCGAAATTTCAACGCATTATTACAACTGGGAATTTGCTGGTTGTTGATGAAAAACTATGGCAATGCAAAAAACGCATTATTAAATGCTTATGTGATCAATCAGCAGGATTCTTCGGTATTACGTCACCTATCTCTGGTTGAGCTTAGCCTGGGCGATAAAAAAATGGCGGCATCTTATTTACAAAAATTACTCAAACTATTTTCGGATGATCATGCATCCAGACTTGACTATGCACTTATTATGTTGGATCTAAAAGAATTTGATTTATTAAAGAAAGAAAGGGATATTTTAGTAAAAATTGAGCAACCTTCGGCAAGGTTGATACATTATTTGGTAGTGATAGATCAAGAATTGGAGAAGATTGTCAGGTTGGTATAATCGTTTGGCGGGTTTGATTTATTAATTGTTTTCGCTATAGTGCGCCTCTCGATATTGGGAGGCTGTATGTTAAAGTTGGGTATAATAACTACAATTGCAGATGCTCAAGACTCTATTGATGCGTTTATTCGTTATCATCAGGCAATTGGATTTAAGTATTTTTATATTTTTGTAGATGATAATAGTCTGGAAACATTTAATCGGATCAAAAAACATCCTGAGGTTAATGTTTTTTTAAAAGATGAAAATTTGAGGAAATTATGGGATAAATATTTTTTCGAATTGGGAAGCGAAAAACAGAAGTTGCTTGATAGGGAAGTTATGGTTCGTCAGGAGTTAAATTTTTATGTAGGTTTTTATCTCGCAAAGGCCCAAGGTGTTGATTGGGTTTTACATATTGATCTGGACGAATTATTTTATCCAAATGGTCATGATGTTTTTACATATTTTGCAGATTTGCAGATCAATTGTATTCGATCAGTCACTTATCTTAATTATGAATCCATTTCAACGAATATTGAATCAATTAATATTTATGCATCTTCTTCTTATTTTAAAATAAATCATTTTAAAAATCGTTATTGGTTTTATACCGACGATCAAAAAGAATTTTTTATGAAAAATAAATGGATGAAAGAAAAGTATTTTTTGTATTACCAAAACGGTAAATCTTGTGTAAGTACGTATAGCAATAAAATTGAGTTTTATGATGTACACTCCATTATAGGAGACGGCCATCGTAGAATGGGTAGGCATTCAGATCCGATTATTTTGCATTTTCCTTGTGCCCGCTTAAGTGATTTTGTTAAAAAATATCAAAGGTTGGGTAATTTTTCGGATGATTGGTTGGGGCACCCGCGAGCTGGAGAGTTCATAGACCCGCTACATCTTGAGGCAAGAGATTTCTTTCTGGCACAGCATGGCTCTGATTTAAAGAGTTTCTACCTCGCAAATTTTATACTTAAACAGTCGGATATAGACTCCCTCTGCCAGATTGGCTTGGCAAAATCTATCGATTTCCATTTAAAAGTTTTAATTGAAGAAAAAATAATTTAATTTTACAAATTTACGATATGTAACAGTGGGTTATGGTTACTATTTCAAGTACCTTGTGTGAAGTTTGATTTTTTTGTTATTGCTAATCGAAATTAGCTCTGGTAAAAAGTGCCGCGTGGGTACAGCAAAGTTATGTGCCTGATTATTAATTATAAAAATTGTTGATGTTTGTGGAAATGGAGTATATGGAACCCAAAATGCAGGTAGGACTATGAACCAAGATGTTGCTTTGGAATTAGTCAACCACATGTTATTGACAGCTGCAAAAATTGCGGCTCCGTTTCTTTTGGTGTGCTTGGTCGTGGGCTTGCTGGTTAGTATTATTCAGGTCGCAACTCAAATTCAAGAAATGACCTTAACATTCATTCCCAAAATTATTGCGGCAGTGATAACCCTTTTGGTGTTGGGATCATGGATGATGGCAGAATTGGTTGAGTATGCGCGGAGTACAATTCTTCAGGCGGCTGGATGAGATGGATCTGTTTTATTCAATTGCATGTATATTTTGCCGCTTGTCCCCGATCACACTGATAGCCCCGGTAATATTTTTTTCGCATATTCCCTTCTTGGTGCGCACCTTACTAACTGTTTCCTGGTCTGTAATTATTGCTTTCAGTTTGGGAGCATCTGTCGTCTTGCCAGAAAATTTTCATTGGTTTTATTTAATCCCTGAGTTTTTTCTCGGTATTGTTTTATCTCTTGGATTCCATGCTGCTAATGCTTCGCTGCATATGGTTGCACAGCTGATTGATGTGCAGATGGGAATATCGGCTGGCGCCACTTTCGATCCTGTCAATTTTCAAACTACCAGTCCCGTTGGAACATTACTGAGTCTAATACTGGTAGCTACTTTTTTTGGGACCAATTTGCACTACGAGTTTTTGTACTTTTTTAGTGAGTTGCTTCGTTATGCACCGCCTATGGCTTTTTATCAAGTTGATGCCGATTTTTTTAAATCCATTTCGGGCATTTTTATTTTAGGATTTATTGTTGCAAGCCCGGTTATTATTGTATTGTTTTTGGTTGATGTCATTCTGGCTTTAATTTCCCGTTCCATGCCTCAAGCACAAATATATTTTGTGGCTATTCCATTAAAAATTATGATTGGAATAATAGTATTGGCGTTGGTTATTAAATTGTCCGGTCATAGTCTGTATTATTTGTTATCACAGGCTACAACGCCTTGGGATCATTTGCGGAAGTATTAATAATGGAGAATCAAGCAGATAAATCGCAAGAAGCTACGCCTTATAAATTAGCTGAAGCGAGAAAAAAAGGTCAAGTCGGAAAGAGTGTCGAGTTTGTTTCTATTGTCAGCTTGATTGCAATGTTGGCGGCATTTGTTATTGTCTTGCCAGTTTTGGGTCAGGTGTTGGTTGCTAATACCCGGTTGTGGTTATCGAATACCAATCAGTTAGTGCAATCGACAGCTATGATGAGCGGATTTCTTAAACATTTTTTAAGCGATATATTGGGTACATTGGGAGTGGTTATTTTAGTTGGCATAATGGCAGCAATAATATCCAGCTTGATTCATGCTGGGCCTGTATTCTCACTTTTCCCATTAAAATTTGATTTTTCGAAACTGAATCCTGCTAATGGTCTTAAAAGAATATTTTCACGAAAATCTTTATTTGAAATTATCAAATTGATATTGAAGTTAGTGTTTTTTGCGGGTGCATTTGTCTTTGTTTGGAATCAATTAAATAACAGATTGTTATTTACTCAAAATCTTACAATTAATAATGTATTACTGGAATGGAAGTCAGCGTTAACTTTAGTTGTTGTAACGTTTTTGGCTGTCTTTGTTGTGTTTGCCATTTTGGATCTTTGGTATAGCAAGCGTGATTTTGCCAAACAAATGCGTATGAGTACTCGTGATATTAAAGATGAATATAAGCGCCGTGAAGGAGATCCTGAAATAAAACATAAGCGTAAAAGAGGCATACAAAAATTAATGCGCAATGTTATGGGGTTATCACAATTGAGAAATGCTGATGTTATCGTTACCAACCCCACGCATGTTGCCGTTGCATTACAGTACAGGTCTGATTCCATGGCATTGCCTAAAGTGTTGGTAAAAGGAAAAGGATTTCTTGCGAAAATTATTATGCATCGCGCTGCTGGACTATCCATTTCTATCGTCCGTGTACCGGCATTGGCCCGTGCGCTATACAAAGAATGTGAAGTCAATGATCCTATACCCTTGGATCAACAACTTAATGTTGCCAAAATTTATCGTGAATTAATCAAAATGCCAGGAAGCAAGGTGTTTAGTAATGCGTGATTTATTTCGTTTTGCCACTACAGGTGCTCAAGATCTGGTGCTGATTTTAGGTATGATTGGGATTTTATTAATTCTTTTCGTGCCTATTTCTACTACTGCTCTCGATTTTTTGTTGTTAACAAATATTTCGATTGCACTGTTGATATTGCTAATTACTTTTTATACGGAAAAACCGTTGGAGTTTTCCACATTTCCATCTTTATTGCTGATGACAACCTTGTTTCGTTTGGCTCTTAATGTGTCAACAACGCGATTGATTTTGCAGCAAGGTGATGCCGGGGAGGTAATCGATGCTATTGGTACTCACGTTGTTGCTGGCAATTATGTTATTGGTCTGGTGATATTCTTTATTTTGATTGTTGTGCAATACATAGTAGTTACCAATGGCGCGCAAAGAGTTGCAGAAGTGGCTGCCAGATTTACACTGGATTCTTTACCTGGCAAACAAATGAGTATTGATGCTGATCTTAATATGGGATTGATCGATAACGAGGAAGCGAAACATCGCCGTGGATTATTGGAGCGTGAATCCAATTTTTATGGCGCAATGGATGGTGCATCGAAGTTTGTTAAAGGCGATGCAATTGCAGGTATTATAATTATTATTATCAACATAATTGGAGGGCTTTCGATTGGAATCTTCCAGTATGATATGAGCTGGAGTGACGCACTTCATAAATATACATTGCTAACTGTGGGAGATGGCATAGTCACACAAATTCCATCTCTGATTATTGCGGTTGCATCAGGAATTATTATAACCCGTGCAGCAACTGATTCCCGTCTCGGTGTAGAGGTTATAAAACAATTTGGTTCTCACCCCAAAACAATCATGATTGTTATTTTTGTATTATTGGTAGCAGCTATGATTCCAGGTATTCCTTTAACACCTGTGGTAATACTGATTGCTGTTTTTGGCATAGTGGCTTGGATTTTATATAAAAATAAAACTAAATTGCTTGATGATGTTACTGCGGCCTTAGAAAAGGAAGACTCTCTACTTGACGCGAGCCAGTATTATCAAGAAATGGTGACAGCACCGTTTGAAGTAAAATTACCACAATCCTTGCATGAATATTTTGTCAATGAAGAGCATGAAATAGAGCGTAGGGTTAATGTACTGCGTAAAAACCTTGCAGCAGATTTGGGAGTTGTTCTACCGACGTTAGTTTTTAAGAAAGATTCAAAATTAAAGAATAACGAATACAAAATTTATATTCAGGGTGAATCAATCGCATCTGGAATGTTAAATATTAATTGCTTATTGGCTATTAATACGCGCGGTGAGCGAGCAGAAATAGAAGGTGAGGATACCAGAGAGCCTACATATGGGTTACCTGCGAAATGGATTAGCCCTGAGATAAGAAATCATGCGGCCAGTGTTGGCTTTACGATAATTGAGCCTGATACAGTGTTTTTGACTCACTTACAGGAAACCTGTAAAAGATTCGCTAGTCACTTTATTACTCGTAATGAAGTCGAAAAAATTATTGAATTACGAAAAGGTGAACTCGGAAAATTGGTTGATGATGTGATTCCGAATCTACTGACTTATTCTGATTTACAGCGTGTATTACAAGGATTGCTTAATGAGCAAGTGTCTATTAAAAATATTGGCGCAATATTCGATGTGGTGGCCGACACAGCGAGAAGTGTTAAAGATCCGGAAGAACTTGTTGAAAAATGCCGCGAAAAATTAAAAGGAGCAATTTGTGATTCCTTGATGGATCAGGAGGGGAAATTGCATGTCATCACCCTTTATCCTGGACTTGAACGGAAATTGCTCAACTCCTTGGTAACTAAGGACCAGTCTGGATACATGCTGACTCCCAAAGAAATTGATTATCTAATTTCAAAAATTGCAAAAGAGACTGAGCGATTGCTTAAAGCCAATATTAATCCTGTTGTGCTGTGCGCTGCGCCCATTCGAAAATATTTGCGTAAGATGATTAAACGGTCATTGCCGTTATTAAAAATAATATCTATCAACGAAATTGATGAAAAAGCGAATGTGGTTTCAGCAGGTATTATTGAATTTGATCTGCAGGAGGAAAAATGACTGATCCTATAATGTCTTATGCATCTGTTATGCGTGCGCAAATAGATCGTCTGGATGCTGTTGCACAAAATGCCAGTAATACCAATAGTGTGGGTTATTTACAGCAAGCAGCTGTTACATCAACAAATGATTTTTTATCTTTATTGACATCAGATACTGATCGCACGTCTGCAGAAGTATTGCACAGTCGTGAATTGGGCAGCTTGAACATTACCAATCGTAATACAGATGTTGGAATGGTGTCAGATGATTGGTTTGTTCTTGAAGGGCTGGATAACATAATTACGCGTAATGGTCGATTTTCAATTTCCCCTGATGGTTTTTTGCAATTAAATAATCATAAAGTGATGGGTGAGTCAGGCCCTATTTCCAACATTGATGGTTCTATAGCGATTCGTTCGGATGGATCCATTTTTATGGATAACAAATTTGTTGATAAGCTGAAGTTGGTTTCGATTGATAAAACCCAGCTATTAAAATCCCTTGGTAATGGTGTTTATTTAGTTAATGGTGAGTTAAAAAATTCGGATCAGCCAAAAGTAGTGCAAGGTGCAATAACCGGTTCTAATGTAAATCTCGAAACAGATATGACAAAAATGATTGAAATCACGCGGCATGTTGAAATGCTGCAAAGGGCTATGTCGGCTTATGACGACATGTTAGATACAGGCATTAACCAATTAGGAAAATAATCATGCTGGAAATTCTACAAATATCGGAAAATGGTTTGCGAACTAATCAGGAATGGTTGAATACGATTTCGCATAACGTATCCAACATTCAAACGCCAGGATACAAGAAAACGTCTTTAAATTTTGGTGAGTTAGTAACATCGTCCGTTATTCCCCAAAATGGACAACCAGGCAACTTTCAAGGTATGGGTGTTACGGTTGAATCCAACATGATTGATGCCCGAATGGGCGATATAAAAGCGACAGGTAGATCATTGGATATTGCAATCACCGGTAATGGTTTTTTGGAGGTGGAACTTGAAAACGGAGATTATGCTTATACACGAGTAGGCAGATTAACTGTTAATCAAGATGGTCGTCTTACGACTCACGATGGCCTTTTGTTGTCCAGTGATATCAATATTCCCTCAGGAACAAAAAATATTTTGATTGGGCAAACAGGTATGGTTACCGCAAATATAGGTACTGATGAAACCATCGAGTTGGGACAGTTAACCTTGGTAAACTTTTCAGCGCCGGAATTTTTACATGCGATTGGAAGTGAGCGGTATATCGTAACAGAAAAAAGTGGACAGCCAGAACAGCTTATTGATCAACCTGATCAAGGATTTATGCAGGGTTATTTGGAAATGTCGAATGTTGACTTAATTGATGAGATGAGTGATTTGATGATGGCGCAAAGAGCATATCAATTGAATGCACGATTAATTCAGACTGCAGATCAAATATTAGAAACCATTAATAATCTCAGAAGATAACATGAACTCGATTTATTTGGTTGGCGTGTTAAGTCTGGTCATCGATTGTAAAAACTTATCTTTGCAATCGGATAATGATTTATGGCAGTCGGAAGTCTGTGATCAAGTGCAATCGGATTTTGATGATCTTCGACTTACAGCAATTAGACTAAATCGTCAATCGGTTGAGGCTACATCTGAAATACAACCAGTTGTTGTTGGCAATATTATGGCTGGACGATTAAGGGTAGATATAACAGACGATAATCGCTTAATGAAAAGCTGTTATTTATTTTCTGTGGATGCAACTCGATATGTATGGGTTGCTAAAAATAAAATATATAAAGGTGAAGCTATAAGTAATGACGAATTGACATTAAAAAAAATGAATGTGGCTCCGTTTATTGGGTTGAAAGAGTTTTTACAAGAGCCCATGGGGCATCAGGTGCTAAACAGGACGATCAAAAAAAATGAAATAGTTTTTTTGGATTATTTGGAATCAAAAAAGTTAATTGTTCAAAGACAAACGATTGATTTGTTGATTATATCGGGAGATTTACAGATAAAAGCAAAAGGTCAGGCGATGGAGTCTGCTGATAAAGAGGGAGATGTCATTAAGGTGAGGGTTATTGAAACAGGTGCAATTCTTACGGGTGTAGTGAAAGGAAAAGAAAATGTCTATGTTCAAATTTAGTTTTTTCGTATTCATCTTTTTTGGTATTTATGCCAGCGCACAAAATCTGGATCTTGATAACTATCAAGCATTAGTTAGTGATGTTAAATCGTATTCACTAGGTGAGCCTGTAATCGTCATAGTTGTGGAATCAACAACTGCTGAGGCGGCTGCAGGTACTGGGGTAGAGAAAAACACGGGCATATCCGCAGGTATTAATGAAAATGCTGATGCGAAATCTGTGGGCATGAGTGTGGACTCAAATAATCAGGGCGAAGGCAAAACCAGCCGCCGGGGAAGAATGACGACGCAATTGAGTGCAACCATTATAGAAATTTTGCCAAATTCAATGTTGAAAATTAAGGGTACTCAAGATTTAACTATTAACGGTGAAAAGCAGCGTATTGTGGTGAGTGGAATTATTCGTGCAAGTGATATTTCGAAAAATAACAGCATATTTTCTTATCAAATTGCTAATGTTGAACTTGAAGTTGCCGGCGATGGTTCTATTAGTGAAGCTCAAAAACAAAATATTATTTTCAGATTCTTTAATTGGTTGGGTTTATTGTGAAAATATTTTTAACGATAGCATCAGTATTTTTTATTAGTTTGTGCTCTACAGTTCACGCAAATGGTGTTCGACTAAAAGATATTGCACGAATTCAAGATGAAAAAGATCTGTCTCTTATAGGATATGGATTGGTGATAGGGTTAAGTGGAACAGGTGATTCAACGCGTAACAAAATGACAATTCAATCATTGAAAAATACCTTGAGTAATTTTGGATTGATGTTGGATGAAAAAGATATTATCAGTCGAAATGTGGCTGCAGTCATGGTGACAGCTAAAATTTCGTCTTTTGCTGAACGTGGCGACCAGTTTGACATTGCAGTTTCATCAATAGGTGATGCCAAAAGCTTGAGTGGTGGCACTTTAATGTTAATGCCACTCTATGGTGTGGATCAAAAAATTTATGGCTTTGCCCAGGGGCAGTTGAGCGTTGGTGGTTATAACTTTGAGCAGGATAATAATGCTTACCGCAAAAATCACACAACTGTTGGTAAAGTTGTCAAGGGCGCGACAATGGAAAGATCAATCGCCGATCTAACCGGTTTGTCTCGAGAAATTCATGTGGTGTTGAATGAACCAGACTATACAACTGCAACAAAAGTTGTATCAGCTATTAAAGCGCAGGGTCTTAACGGAGGCATATCTGCTGTTCATCCCGGTAAATTGGCGCTTGAAGTTCCGGAGGGAATAAATAAAGTCGAATTTATTTCAAAGCTGGAAAGTGTCGTGGTGCAACCTGATGCATCAGGAAAAGTGGTTATAAATGAAAGAACAGGCACTATTGTAGCGGGTAGTAATGTTGTTCTTGGGGCGGTCAGTATTGCGCACGGAAATTTAAAAATAGAAATTAAAACCCGCTATACCGCATCACAGCCTACTAATGGATTTTTCAGTGGTTCGGGTGTGCAATCCGTTATTATTCCGGAAGTGGATTTAACGGTGGAGGAAGATAATGGCAAGCCATTAAGCTTACCGGAAGGAACGACGGTATCTGATTTGGTTGTTGCGCTAAACAAAATTAATTTAAGCACACGCGACATAATTACGATTTTGCAATCGGTAAAAACAGCTGGTGCGTTACATGCAGATTTAGTCATAGAGTAATAATTATGGACAACTTATTTTCAATCATTGATATAGCCAAAATTGGCCTAATGGCAGAAAGGGCAAAAGTTGAGGTGTCAGGATTTAACATAGCCAACATACATAATCCTCAATTTCAGGGTAAAGAAGTTAATTTCGAAAAATTATTGGCAGAAATGGAAATCGCCGAAAGAAGTAGTACAGACGAATTAAAAACCCAATTTACTATCGATAAGAATTCAATTGTCGATGATAAAATTAGTGGCGAAATTAACCTTGATCAGGAGGTTGCTCGTATGACGGATGCAGAATTGCGCTACCAAACTATAGCGCAAACGATACAAAAGAAATTTGGTTTAATGGATCTGGTTATCGGGGGGAAAAATAAATGACTAATCAATCTATCTCTGCAATCGCTACTCAGGGTATGGATTTCGAACGCGGCAGGCTGGAGCTGGCAGCATTGAAAATTTCGCTGGCAAATATTAGTTTTTCATCTTTGCTTGAAGCAGAAGCTTTTGCGAATTCCATGCGAGTGGATAAAACTGAAATTCTACAAGACGAGGATAGTTTAAAAATAAAATCGTTATTGGATAAACAAAATCCAAAAGCAGATGAATCCGGTTATGTTTATAAGTTTGATATAGATCCTACACATGAAATGGCGAGTCTAGTATCTGCAACACGAGCTTATGAAGCAAATGTACGAGCTTATAATGTGAATAGTCAAATGAACAAAGCTGCTTTAGAAATAGGGAGTAAGTGATGACAATAGAATCTTTAGCGCCCATTAGTTCTGTTGCGCAATCATCAAGCTTCATTGAAATGGGAAGCAATGTTTCGCAGGCGGATCAACCCTCTTCATTTTTCAACATGATAAGTGAAAAACTACATAGTATTGATCACTCTGTTAAAGAATCCGATGGCCTGATGCAGGCTTACATAAAAGGTGAAAATATTCCTGTGCATGAAATTATGATTGCATTGGGTAAAGCAAAAACAGAAATTCAGTTGGCAGTAGAAATCAGAAATAAGTTGCTTGAATCCTATCAAGAAATTACACGTATTCAATTGTGAAGCCAGAGATATCATGAACAACAAATCTATTATTTTGGCAGGAAGTTTTGCAGTTATTTTGTGCTTTGTTGCAATTATTTGGTGGTTAATGTCACCTGCATGGGTTCTGTTATTTCCGAACCCGGTGTCTGAATCATCCCAACAAAGTATTCTCTTACTACTTAATCAAAAGAATATTGAATATAAGTTGGACTCTACCAAAAATGCTATTTTGGTAAAATCGACAGATATTAAGAAAGCACAGATAATGTTGGCTGAAAATGGACAACCTGAAGAGCAATCTGCTGGCCTGGAAATCTTTAATTCCAGTGATTATGGACTTTCGGAGTTTGCACAAAATATTAATTATCAACGTGGTATGGAAGAAGAGCTTGCAAGAACAGTCAAAAAGTTAAAAGGAATTAAAGATGTCAGAGTGCACTTAACTATTAAAAAAGATTCTTTGTTTGAAGATCGTAAACAACCTCCTAAAGCATCAGTTGTGATAACTCCTCACAACGGGCAAACACTAAATTCAGTGAATGTGCGCGGTATTCAGGAAATTGTTGCGGCAGCTGTACCTAATTTGGAGCCTCAGCAAGTGGTAATAGTAACGGACACCGGCGTAGTGCTTTCATCCAATAGCGCAGACACTCCCCAAAAAGATGCTTATGGTATAGAAGAAAAATATACCCAACAAATTGCCTATTTATTGGCGGGTATTCTTGATGAGAATGAATATAAAGTTTCAGTAAATGTGATCCTTGATAATAAGAAAAAGGTTACGGTGGAAGAAAATTATTATCCTGATATGAATACAGGTAAAGGATTTTTGATCAAAAGGCAAAATTCAGAAAAAACTGTAGTTGAAACAGGTGTTTCGGCTACTCCACAAATGAATAAAACTAACGAAGAAGAGTTTGTTTTTTCAAAGGAACGATCGGAAATTATTTACCCTATGGGTGATATTGTAAAAGTAACAGTGGGGGTCGTAATTAATAAATCTTTATCAGATGTTGATAAAGAAAATATTTCAAAGTTGATATTTAATAGTTTGGGGATGATTGAATCCAGAGGTGACAAAATTTCGTTGTTTGTTAGTAGTAAGCTGTACCCCTCCGATGATCCAGTATTGGCTGACCTTTCAACCTCCAGGAAGCCAGAGGTGTCCAATACTTCAACAAGTCATCTCAATGAAAATATTCATTGGATTTTGGTTGGTTTACTGGGGTTAATTTTTATATCTTTTCTATTTATCTTCATGAGTTTAGCTAGAAAAAATAAGTCAGAGATAAGTCAAGTAGAGTTAAATAATTTGTCTCAGGAGATAAGAGACTGGATGCATGGATCATGAAAGATAAGAATACTGAACTAAAGCAATTGGCTTTAAAGGTATATTTTTTGAACTCTAAACAGCGGCGATATATTTCAGCCGATATGAATGCATTGCCTGCAGCATTACAGAAATATATTGATGAGCTTGATGTAAAATTTCCATCGTTAAAGAAGTTAACGCTAACTCAACGACAATATATTTTCAGTGAAGTTATGCAGTCTGCCGACAAAAATGAATGGGAAGGTCTTCGCGAAAAAATTGATTTGATGAGGCAGGACAATTTGGCTTATCCTTCCAAATTGTATGCTGTTTTGTTTGAATAGAGGGGTTTATGAATTCTTCCAGAATTAGTCGTCGGCTCGATTTGAAATCGGATGCTCATTCGACGAATGACGTTGATAGAACTGAGAACAATGCAGATATTAAAAAATCAGAGTTGCGAAAATTATTTGAAGATGAAATTGCTTCAATTATCGAAGATGAAAAAAATAGCCTGAAAAAACGCGTTCAACAGGAACTTGAAGTCGAGTTTGATTTACAAAAGAATAAATTGGAAAAAATTTTTAATGAAAATATGGACGTTTTAAATAATGAAAAATCAAAACTTGATGCTTTGGTAACAACGATTAAAAAATCTTATCAAGATAAAATATCTGAAGATATCAGCATGTTAGATGAGCTGGTGATTGAACTAACTATGCAAAGTCTTTACAAAATAATTGGCGATGCATCTATTTATAAGGAAGTTATTGACAAAAATATTCATGAGGTACTGGAGAAAAAATCTGCAGATTCCAGGGTTTTAATAAAAGTTTCTGAAAATGAAATGAGGTTTTTGAAAAAGAATTTTGTAGATTCAACTTGGATAAATTGCTTGAGGGTGGATGAGAAGTTAACGGATGGTGAGATGGTTCTGGATGATGGAATAGCTTCCCTTTATGAAATAGGTTTTGTTAATCAGCTGGATGTTTTGCGTGCAGCATTTATCAAGCTTTTACGAGAGCAGCATGCAAGCTAATCGATATCGACTGATGTTGGACAAATTACAATTAACCCCCCAATTGGGTAGGTTGACGGCGATTAATGGCGTTGTGCTGGAAGCATCAGGTTGTAAAGTGCAGCATGGAGAGCTTGTTGAAATTAAACATTCGCGTACAGGGAAGATAAGCCTCGCCGAGGTCATAGGTTTGAAGGAACATACAATGTACTTAATGCCGTATGGTGATATTGAAGGTTTATGTTTGGATAGTACGGTTACTCCAACGGGAGATGTTTTTTCTGTTCCGGTAGGTGATGAGTTGTTAGGGCGTGTAATAAACCCTCTGGGGGAACCAATTGATGGTAAAGGGATTGTGGATACAAATGATTATTTGAACTCCCATGGTGTCCGCATCAACCCTTTATCCAGAGAGCCAATTACGGAGCCTTTGATAACGGGTGTTAAGGCTATCGATGTATTTACTCCAATTGGAAAAGGGCAGCGCATGGGAATTTTTTCTGGTAGTGGTGTCGGAAAAAGTACTTTGCTTGGAATGATTGCCAAGTACAGCAAAGCTGACGTAATTGTAATTGCATTAATCGGAGAGCGGGGGCGTGAGGTTGGTGATTTTATTCGGCAAAATCTTGGTGAGAAGGGGCTGCAGAGATCTGTTTTGGTGATTGCAACTGCGGCAGAACCAGCCGTTATGCGGCGACAAGCAGCATTTACTGCAACGACTGTTGCTGAATGGTTTCGGTCACAAAATAAAAATGTATTGTTGATTATGGATTCCATCACGCGTTTTGTAATGGCTCAAAGGGAAATCGCAATTTCGATAGGGGAACCTATGGGAGCTCGAGGATATCCTTCTTCTTCTCTGGCATTACTACCTCCTCTCATTGAACGTGCAGGTAATCTATATGATCAGGGTTCAATAAGTGCTGTTTATACAGTTCTCGTTGAGGGAGATGATTTTAATGAGCCGATATCCGATAGTATGCGGTCTATTTTGGATGGTCATATTATGCTGGATCGAGTATTGGTTTCACGCGCGCAATATCCAGCAATTGATGTATTACAAAGTGTCAGTCGTTTGAACAAGTTTTTACAAACTAAAGAACAACAACAAAAAGCTTCTAAAATTAAATCATTGATATCTTGTTATGAAGAGTCGAGGGAAATGATTGAAATGGGTCTTTATGTTAAAAATACTAATAAGGAAATTGATATGGCGATTGCGTTAAAAGATGAAATTTCAGCATTTTTAAAACAGCCTGATGATGAGCTTTCGGATAGATCTGTCACATGGAGCAAACTTGAAAAGCTTTATCAAAAAGCTATTGGAGGGAGTCATGTCAATCACTAGATTACAAAAGAAAGTTGAAATTCTAGAGTTATTTAATAAAGTTAAGAGCTCAGAATGTCATAAACAAATGCAGAGTTTGTCTTTAGAGCGAAAATCATTAGTTGAAATAGAAAATAAGATGGATTTTGTTTGTCAAGAAATGAATGCAGTTGATAGCCAATTTTTGGTGTCAGCATCACAAGATGTTTCTGTATTTAATTTAGAGCAGAAATTTAATTATGCCAGTTGGCTTGAACAACAACATCAAAATTTGATTGCTGAGTTAAATTTTTCAGAAACACATATTTCCAATATGGAAAATCAATTAAAAAATATATTAAAACAAGCAGAAAAAATTAATGAAAAAATAGAGGTCACAAAAAACGAGTTAAATCGTAAAATTGATGATCAATTTATATTGGATAACCAATAGGATTATGTATGGAACAAATTATTAATCAAAATCCAAAAGCTATTATTAATGATAAATCCTTATTAAAAAGCCATGCAGAATCAAAAAGCTTGTTTTTAAGCTTGATTAAAAGTGACTCTGTTAATGTCGTTAATAATAAGTTATCGCCTTCGATTAAATCTTCCGTTGACCAGTCAACTCACGATGATTTTTTTTACAAAAGCCAGGGTATAGATAGAAATAATCAGTCGTTTACTGTAAACACACAATATGGTGATATTTTGGCTCTTGATTTGTCATCTTCAGTTCAGATTGATAAACAAAAATATGAGTTATATGAACAAAAATGGTTTTCTATCGGAAAATTGTCTTACATTGATTCTGATAAATATATAAAACAAGGTAACAATCATATATCAAATAGTGCCAACCCCACCAATCTAAATATAAAAATTGATAATGGTGATATTGATAATGTAGTTATATCTGAAAAAATTCATTTTTTTAAGACTGAATTAGCTAATGTTCAAGGACGGAGTGAACGTAATATAAAAAACAAAAGCGCAATAGATTTGTCCGGTTTATCAGCTCACATAAAAATAGATCATGATATTGAGAAGAAAAAAATATCTTTTCTAAAAGATAAAGAAAGTACAATGTTGGCTATCCGTGACTATCATGCTGAAAAAAGTGATGTTTTGAGTTATATAAAAAATTTATTGCAGCTGGCAAAAGTCACGATTTCTAAAATAGCATTAAATGGTAAGGTGGTTAAATAATTATGGATGCAATAGGCAATATATTATCCGGTAATCAAGATGTTAGTAGTGCTTCGACACTTGATCAGGAAGATTTTATTAAATTATTTCTTACTCAGTTGAATTTTCAGGATCCTATGGAACCTGTAGATAATCGTGAGTTTCTGGCGCAAATCGCGCAATTTTCTGCTCTTGAACAAGCGAGGCAAACAGGAGATAAAATTAACGATCTGGTTACATTAAATTCGACATCACAATCTGTCAGCTTATTAGGGAAATTTGTTGAAGTGAATGATGATATTGGTGTTAACACTGGTACTGTAAGTGCAATTCGATTTACACCGGAAGGTTCAATATTAACTGTTACGCTGACTTCAGGTGGCATTCTTACTGATGTGAAACTTTCGCAAATAGCCTTGG
Source organism: uncultured Cellvibrio sp. (assembly GCA_946481095.1). Next base: position 4,414 of record CAMLML010000024.1, on the reverse strand, counting down.
TTCGTTAATCAATATTGGAGAACACTATGCAATCTTTTTATAACGGTTTAAATGGAATGACTAATTTTTCCAAAAGCCTGGATAATGTTAGTAATAATATCAGTAATATGAATACGCCTGGTTACAAAGGTAATGATGTGTTTGTTCGAACATTGGGTGACGGTAACAATGGTTATGGCACGCAACTCGAGGATTCTTCACCAAGAATGCAAGCTGGAGATTTAAGGCAAACTGGAAATGATTTGGATTTGGCAATTACCGGGTATGGATATTTTGTCTTGCAAAATGATAGCGGTGAATTATTTTATACTCGTGCAGGACAATTTAAATTTGATGAAAATAATAAACTAGTCGATAGCGCATCCGGATTTAAGGTAATGACTATTGATGAATTTGGTGTATTGCGAGAAATGGACATCACCAACAATAAAATTTTACCTCCAGTGGCTACAGCGAATGTTCAAATGAGGGGTGTTTTATCATTGGAGGCAACCTCTACAACAGCTCCTTATATTATCGAAGGCGTTGGAATTTTTGATGCTACAGGCAAAAAGAATGATGTGGAGTTGGAGTTTGTAAAATCCGCTACGGTTGCTAATGAATGGCAAGTTACTATTAAAAATTCCTCTGACCAAACCATAGGTACTTTTGCGCTTCAGTTTGCTACTGATGGTTCTCCCGCAACGGGTTTCAATTCAATCTCCCAAAATCTTACATTTAATGGCGTTGCTCAAGCCGTTACTTTCAACTTTGGTGATACAGGGTCTCTATCTGGAGCAAGACAATTAAGTGGAGCCAGTAACTTGGGGGCGTCAGTAACCGATGGTCATGATGCTCTGGGTTTGCGTTCATTTGGTTTTTCAGAAGATGGAATAATGGAGTTCAAATATGCTAATGGAGAAGAAGAAACAGGATTACAAATAGCACTTGCATATTTTAATGATCCAACAAAGCTGCATTTATCCAGCAATGGACTTTTTACTACGCAATCAACCCATACTCCGACTTATGGGAAACCCAACCAAAATTTATTTGGTGCTATACAAGGAAAATCTATTGAATTATCAAATGTTGATTTGACACAGGAATTTGCCGACATACTCATTATTCAGCGTGGCTACCAAGCCAGTTCACGTATCATGAGCGTTTCTAACGACATGCTTGAGCAACTTTATAACAATACACGTAGTCGATAATATGTATTCAATGATATTTTTAAATGATAAGGATATTGACACGCTTAAAAAGCATTTGGAGTTATCAATTGGGAATTGGCTTAAAGATTACACCTTTACTCAGAGTGTACAGATAGATGTTTCTCCTATAAAACGAGATAATTTTCTACAAAAAAATGGTTTTTTAAGTGTTAATGAAAATGGATTGGCTGTTAAGTATTGCGATAATGCGTTTGAATGGGAAAATTTAATTTTCTCCGAATTTTTGTATCTATGCCCTCGGGACACTGTATTTAATGCTTCACTTCTGCACATTAAGAAATGTTTTTTAAAGGAAGTTTTAAATATTGATAACCTTGATTTTGAAGTAGAGAATAATCCGCAGTTATTTCCTTCCGCAATAGATGCTTATGTTCAGATTAGTATTAAAAATGACGATATAGGTTGTTTGGATGTATTTGCCAGCCATTCGTATTTTGCGTTGATGATTGGGAAAACAACAAAATCAGCCAGTATTAATTTGGAAAGCAAGGAATCTGCAATTAAAACAATTAAAGTCCCTGTCAGTTTTTCACTGGATTTTGGTGATATTCAATTTAAGAATTTTTTGAAAATAGAAAATGGAAATGTACTTGTATCAACTTTTCCGTTAGAGAATAAATTTTCTGTATCGCTTTGCGATACAAATATAACTACAGCTTCTATGGGAAAAAAATCAGATCATTTAGCCTTCTTGTTAAACGGTAAATCAGCATGATAGAAAATATTGAATTGGCAGAATTGGATAATTTGCAAGAAACTAAAGACAGTATCTTTAGTAAAAAGGATCTTGCCGTATGTGGACATATAAAAACTTCTGCAGAGGTAGTTTTGGCTAGAGTCGAAATCACCCTTGAAGAATTATTTGCTTTAAAAAAAGGCAGCGTTATTGAAACTCAACAGTCGATAGATTCAGCCATTACTTTGGTTCTAAATGGAAAGCCTATAGCAATGGGAAAATTAGTGGTTTCAGGTGATCACTTCGGGTTTGAAGTAATAGAAGTAAAAGATAATTAAGATTAAACGTAACTAAAAAACGAACAATATTATGAGTGAATTCAGAAGCGAAGAAATAATATCTTTAACGGATTTGTTCGGTATTCTGACTGTCACTGCAATATTACTTTTGATTACCTATCTCCTTTTAAAGAAAATACGGCCCGGAATTTTACGACGGATTGATAAGCATATGCCGCATCAAAAAATTGAATTGATTGAAAAGCGGCATATTCCATATCTGGGTCAGGTTTTTATTATCTCCGTCAATAACGAGCAGTTTGTTGTGGTTCAGGCAAAAGCAGGCATCAGTATTGTGCCTTTACAGAAAAGTGCAACAGCTGATACAGAACAACCTGACACTAAGAGTTTATGATGTTGGATTCATTGATTAAATCGACCAGTTTTTCAGGTGAAGTAAACCTGTTGGTGTTAATGACTTTGCTGTCTTTGATACCTGTTATTCTCATTTCGATGACCACATTTACTCGAAACATTATTGTTTTCTCCTTTTTAAGGCATGCATTGGGCCTGCAGCAAAGCCCACCCAATATCGTTATTATTGTTTTGTCTCTTATCATTACAGTTTTTACTATGTTTCCGATTTTTACCCAATCATACCAGCAAGGAATAAAGCCATTTCAGGATCAGAAGATAAACTTCGAAACAGCGATAAATGAATCCTGGAAACCACTAAGAGAATTTATGGTTAGGCAAACACATGAAAAAGACATTGCGTTTATTTATAAAATGTCAAAACAAGACTTACCGGAAAAAATTGATGCTGTTGAGCCGCAATACCTTATTCCCGCTTTTATGTTGAGTGAATTGAAGCTCGCATTTAAAATTGGCTTCGTTATATTTATGCCGTTTTTATTGATTGACTTGGTCATTGCGGCAATGTTGACTTCTCTTGGTATGATTATGGTACCGCCTATTACCATCTCATTGCCCATAAAGATCATGTTGTTTGTGGTAATTGATGGATGGGAGCTGATTACCCAGGTTTTAGTATCCGGTGTGGTCACCTAGAAAAATCACAGAATATGGACGCAACGGATTTAACTACACTATGGCAGTGTTACAAAAAGAATAAATATATTGAGGATAGAAATCATTTATTCCAATATTATTCTGAATGGATACGCAAGATCACATCTGTACAGTTTTTACGTTATGGCGGGCAACTGGTTGACTGGGCTGATTGTATGCAAAATGCCTCCGTTGCATTAATTGAGTCTATTGATCGTTTTGACATAGATCGAGGCATTCCATTTGAGGCATATGCGCATTCTAGAATCAAAGGCGCCATTATTAATGGTGTAACACATTTTCAACGAGATAAGCGTCACGGTGTAGTTCGTGAATCCGATCGCGAATTTTTGAATGAAATTCGGTTGGCTGAAAACTCTGAAGATGTATTTGATTCGTTTGTAGATTCTGTTATTGATTTGGCATTCAGTAAAATGTTGGATATGGCGTCTTATAAATTCAAAGAAATAGGAGCCAATCCATTAGATGTTTATATGTCGATATCAGAAGAGGAAAAAGTAATGCGTAGTGTTGAATTGCTCACTACCGACCTGCAATATGTAATTAACGCGCATTATAATCATTATCTGACCTTTACCCAAATTGCAGAACAGTTAGGTGTATCCCGGTCGCGTGTTTCGCAATTACATCGTGCTGCATTAAAAAAACTTAGAGAAACCTATGAATCAAATTGAGGATAATATGAAATACGAGTTGTTTGACCATGATGAATTAATTGCATTAATTAAACAGGATATGAAAACCCAGCAATTTTCTGAGGCATTGGGAAAAATAAAATTTATTCTAAAAGAGGAAAAAATACCTGTAGAGTTGTTTTCGTTAGCAGGTAAGCTTTACGCTACTCTTGAGTTATTTGAAAGGGCAAGATTCTATTTTTCTGAGTACATAAAGCATGTTCCGGATGCCTACGTTGAGCTATTTCAACTTGGAATGGTAGAAAAAGATACTGGCAACTTAAAGAAAGCCTTGGAAATTTGGCGGAAAGTCATGGAATTGAATCCGACCTATTCTGAGGGTTTGTACTATTCTGCGGATATTTATATCCAGTTGCAACAATATGAAGACGCCAGATCAATTCTATTGCAATTGCTGGAAAGCGCCAATGACAGTGATCCGTATATTCCGATGGCAGATCAGCTACTTAACAGAAT
>CAMLML010000023.1 GCA_946481095.1 uncultured Cellvibrio sp. | reverse complement strand
TTTGAAAAAGGGGGGTTAGGGAGGATTTAAAATCTCAGAAAAATTTAACCATCTTAAATCCCTCCCCAGCCTCCCTTTTTCAAAGGGAGGAGCCAATCCCCTCTCCTTCTGGGAGAGGGCCAGGGTGAGGGTTACTCCAAGATCAACTTTCGAGTATCCGCAACAGCCTTCAACTCCGGCAAATGTTTTTTCGCCAATTCAATAACCCTTTCCGCTGTCGCACGATAAGTGGTTAATTTTCCACCCATCATGCTAATCACTTTCGGATTGGTTTCATCATCGCAGACTAAAATCACATCACGCGGACGTGAAAAAGCATTTTTATCAGAACGCGGCAGCACACGTAATCCGGCAAAAGAATTTATCTGTTCAGGTAATTGCAGGTCAGGAAAATAATGCAATAGTGTTTCGATCAAATAATTTTTTTCTTCTTCACTCATCTGCGCGCTTTCAGGTTCACCCTGATGCAGTCTTTCAGTAGTGCCTACCATCAATTGTCCTTTCCAGGGCAACACAAAAATTGCACGGCGATCTCGTGGTGATTCAAGATAAAAATGTTGATTGAGTAATGGTGGCAATAATAAATGGCTGCCTTGAATTAAATCCACTTGCGACAAAAGAATTGTTGGTGAAATTTTTTGACTAACTTCTGTTGCCCATGCACCAGCAGCATTAATGATCAAGTCACAAGTAACCGTCAACTCCTGTCCACCCTGCTCATAAACGACTTGTGATTTTTCGCCTTGAATTTCGGCAGCAACAAATCGCGCAGGAATTTTCACTTCGGCACCCAGTGATTGGGCTGAACGTAAAACAGCTCTTGTTAATTCTGCATCATCGGTTTGCGCTTCCTGATAACGAAAAACCGCTTTTAATTTTTCTTTTTTTAATCCGATTAAATGTTGCCATTCAGAATTCAATAATTGACAAAAACGGGAATTTTTATCCAAACCTGCCAACAGCGAATAAAGGCTTAAACCGGCGCGAATAGTAAAAGGCGAACGAGTGGAACTTTCGTAAATCGGAATATGTAAATTAGATAGATGTACCAGCGATGGAGCCAATTTTAATAACAGCGCACGTTCTTGCAAACTTTCACGCACCAACCCAAACTGCGCTGTTTCCAAATAACGCAGACCACCATGAATTAATTTCGATGATTTGCTCGATGTTCCCGCCGCCGCCGCCGTTTGCTCCAACACTAATACCGAATAACCCGCCGCTACTGCTGCTTGCGCAACGCCTGCGCCTTGTATGCCTGCACCGATTACGACGAGATGGTAGTTCATGTTTTTATCCTGTATTGGTTCTTTCCCTGATCATTATAGTTAGAATCCAAGATTTCACTTGACACTTTTCGTACTGTTGATGGCAATACTCACCTGATTGGAAAGCAACAGAAAATCAAGGGTCATATATTTCTCATACACATCAGCTTTTGAATGACAGATTTTCATTGTTTCAGACAAGGTCTTTTTACCGTCAATTAAATTAGAAAATTGGGTTATGTCAGAATAGCGGGATATAAATGCGTCCGAGGCACCTTCCGACTTGAGAATTGTCAGAGTTTCTTGAACTTGTGAATTCCATTGTTGTTGAAGTCCAGAGTAAGTGGTTGGCTCAAGCGACATGCAAGTCGCAATCAACCTAAAATCATCCATCACTTCATCTGTTGCTTTCAAAACAACGGATTCATCAAAAGAGGACGCACCTAATTTTCCACAACCAACGACGCATAATATTATTCCTAACAAAAAATAACGGCGCATATCTCTATAACCTCCAAAATTTACATTTCCAATACATCCACAATCTGTACCCCTGACCCAGCAGGCTTCACATCAGGCACGCCACAGCTTTCATCGTCATCATTCGATTGTTCCCTATTCAAATGCAAATTCACAAAATCAAATTTTGTTACGTCAGCTAACTGTGATGGCTGAATATTTTGGATTGCAGTGAAGATAGTATCGGTGCGCCCAGGAAATTGTTTTTCCCATTGGTTGATCATGTCTTTGATGGCTTGACGCTGCAAATTGTCTTGTGAGCCGCACAGGTTGCAAGGAATAATCGGGAATTCTTTTAACTTCGCAAAAGTTTCTATGTCGCTTTCCGAACAATAGGAAAGAGGACGAATCACAATATTGCGTTTATCATCAGCTAATAATTTCGGTGGCATGGCTTTTAATTTGCCACCGTAAAACATATTTAAAAATAAAGTGTGGATAATATCGTCGCGGTGATGCCCCAATGCAATTTTGGTTGCGCCAATTTCTTCAGCGAATCCATATAAAGTCCCACGACGCAAACGTGAACAAAGACCGCAGGTAGTTTTTCCTTCAGGGATTACACGCTTCACAATCGAGTATGTGTCGCGTTCAATGATGTGATATTCAACGCCCAATTTTTTCAAATATTCCGGCAATACATGCTCGGGAAATCCAGGTTGCTTTTGGTCCATATTCACTGCGACCAAATCAAAATGTATCGGCGCTGTTTTTTGCAGGCTCATCAAAATATCCAGCATGGTGTAAGAATCTTTACCGCCGGATAAACACACCATGACCTTGTCGCCTTCCTCAATCATGTTGTAATCAATAATCGCCTGCCCCGTTAAACGACGCAGACGTTTTTGCAGTTTGTTAAATTCAAACCGCTCGCGGCCCTGAACATCAAGAATAGCGGGGCCGGATGTTTGGGCCTGACTGGAATCCAACAGAGGATCGACAATGGAATTGAGCATAAGAAGTACCGGATATCATCGGAATTCGAAAAAGTGCCGCATTGTACGGATTTTGTGTGCCGGAAGGAAATTGCTTGACCTTGCCATAATGGTAAAGATTAACCTGATTCCAGATTGATCGACATCATGTATCAGGAGGCATCTATCATGTACAAATTCAAAGTAGAGACTATGACCTGTGGTGGCTGTGGCGCTGCGGTAACCCGTGCCATACAAGCGGCGGACAAAGATGCCCGCGTAACCACATTTCCGGCAATTCGTCGGGTTGAAGTGGAATCCCGATTGACTCGGGAAGCCTTGATATGGGTACTCAATGAGGCGGGCTACCCAGCCTCGCCAGAAGCTTAGGTAACTCGTCATGAACAAACCACAGATGTTGCAATTAAACATTGAAGGCATGACCTGTGCCTCCTGCGTGGCACATGTTGAACGGGCCTTGTCGCAAGTTACAGGTGTTGATGCCGTGAGCGTTAACCTGGCAACCGAACGAGCACAATTGCAATTATCGCAAGACGTACCGCTGGAGGCGCTGATTGAAAAGGTGAAACAAGCGGGCTACTCGGCACAGCTCGCTCAGGATTCTGATCAAGATGCCAGCGAAAAACGTGAACAAGAACAGCAAGCATTAACTCGGCAGTTCAAATTGAGTTTGCTAGCGACCTTGCCAGTTTTTGTATTGGAAATGGGCGCTCATCTTATTCCAGCATTTCATCATTGGCTGATGGCGCACCTGGGAAATTGGAACTGGATTATTCAAGCCATTCTCACCAGCTTTGTGATGTTTGTGCCCGGAAAAATTTTCTACCAAAAAGGGTTACCTGCCCTCGCCCGCTTTGCACCTGATATGAACTCACTGGTTGCAATTGGCAGTTTGGCTGCCTGGAGTTATTCATTGGTCGCCACTTTTTTACCGAATGTTTTACCCGAGGGAACCGTCAATGTGTATTACGAAGCAGCGGCAGTCATAGTCACCTTGATATTGTTGGGGCGATTAATGGAAGCGCGTGCAAAAGGTCGCACCAGTGAAGCCATTTCACATTTGGTAAAACTTCAACCTCACACCGCAACCCGAATCGAAAATGGGCAACACCAAATTGTCGATATTGCACAAATTCAAATTGGCGATAATTTGCTGGTGCATCCCGGTGAACGCATTGCGTTGGATGGTGAAGTGATTGAAGGTGAATCCTTTGTGGATGAATCCATGATGACCGGTGAATCAGTGCCGGTTAAAAAAACAATCGCAACAAAATTAACGGGTGGCACATTAAATACCACTGGCTCGCTGACTTATCGCGTAACCAAAATTGGTAAAGACACAGTGCTTGCGCAAATTATTGAATTGGTTGAAAGCGCACAGGGCTCGAAATTACCAATTCAGACATTGGTTGATCAAATCACTCGCTGGTTTGTACCTGCTGTAATCTTGATTGCATTGATCACATTTTTAGTTTGGTTTTTTATTGGGCCCGAACCTGCGTTAAGTTTTGCGTTAGTCAATGCAGTGGCGGTGTTGATTATCGCCTGCCCTTGCGCCATGGGTTTGGCAACTCCAACATCCATTATGGTGGCCACAGGTCGCGCCGCTAACATGGGGTTATTATTTCGCCGTGGCAGTGCATTGCAAAGCCTTGCTGAAATCAACACTATTGCGTTTGATAAAACTGGAACACTGACTGAAGGAAAACCCTCGCTCACTGATTTTGTCACCACAGCGGATTTTGAAAAAAATTATTTGCTGTCACTGGCAGCTGCAGCCGAACAACACTCGGAGCACCCCATAGCCAATGCACTGGTGAAAGCAGCTGAAATGAATTCAATTTCACTCGGCAAACTGGAAACTTTCGAAACCATAACCGGGAATGGAATTACCGCCAGCGTATCGGGCGAAAAAATTGTGATTGGTGCTGATCGCTTGTTTCATTTTTTAGGAATATCGCTGGGTGATTTAACTGAAACCGGAAAAAAATTGTCCACACAAGGCAAAACACCTATATATATGTCCGTCAATAATCGTGCAGCAGCGGTTATGGCATTGGCCGATACAATCAAACCAGGAACTCGGGAAGCGTTACACAATTTGCATCAATTAGGATTCAAAATTGCCATGATCACCGGCGACAACCAAATCACCGCAAAAGTCATTGCCGAAGAGTTGGGAATTGATCTGGTGATCGCCGAAGTTATGCCTGAACAAAAAGTGGCGGCGGTAAAAGAATTGCGCAATCAACAAGGTGCAATTGCATTTGTCGGTGATGGCATCAACGATGCACCTGCGTTAGCAGAAGCTGATCTTGGCCTTGCAATAGGGACAGGAACGGATGTCGCTATTGAAAGCGCGGATTTAATATTGGCCAGCGGTAATATACAAGGCGTGCCACGGAGTATTGCTTTGGCGCGTGCAACTATGCGTAATATCAAACAAAATTTATTTTGGGCATTTGCTTACAATGTAGTATTAATTCCCGTAGCGGCTGGTATTGCTTATCCAATTAACGGATGGTTGCTTTCACCTATGTTGGCGGCAGCGGCTATGGCGTTATCCAGTGTATTTGTTGTCACCAATGCGTTGAGATTACGCAAGCAAAAATTGCATGATCAATTTGAAACTGCACAATGAGGTAGTCAGATGAATCACGACAACCCAAAAAAACTGACTGGTCGCAAAACACCCGTTAAGCAAAAAACGCTGGAATTAGCCGATGCACATGCACAGGGTTTACACAGCATCGGTGAAGCAGCGAAATTAACCGGGCTCAGCACCAAAATGATTCGCCATTATGAAACTCTGGGGCTGATATCACCCGGCAACCGTACTTATGCGAATTATCGAATCTACCAAACACGCGACATTCAATTGTTGCACTTTATAAAAAGTGCGCGCGATTTGGGATTTTCGATGAAACAGATAGCAATACTCACCAGTCTTTGGCAAGATTCGAATCGCAACAGTAGCGATGTAAAAAAATTAGCCTTGGAACATATCAAAGAGATGGATGAACGTATCCAACTCTTGCAGCAAATGCGACAGGCATTGAGTGAGTTGGCCGAGCGCTGCCACGGAGATTCTCGCCCTGATTGCCCAATATTGAACGCAATGGTTTGCCACCATTAACCGGTACTCTGAATGATCGCACGCAAACGCCTGCTGACAATTGTTATTGCCCTCTGTGTGTGGCTACCGCTACAGGCAATTGCAGGCCAATGGTTGCATTGTGTGAACATGGAAGCTGTTTTGAGTGACGGAAAAAATACTCTGGATAAAACAGAGCCAATGCCTTCACATCCCTGTCATCAAACATCAGATATTCAAATCACTGCCGATAATATTCAAACATCGAACGAAACATCCAATACTCCTTGCAACCATTGCCAGTTTGTTTGTCATTGGCATTGTGTGATTTTATTAACCGAATTGATTTCCGCTAAAATTGATTTTATTCGAGATTACTCACCGTTTGAAATCACATCGCATGTGCAACCCGTGCTGGAAACACCGCAACGGCCACCACAAGCCTGATTCTGTCGATATTTATAAGCATTGAGACTCTTGTTTTAGATGACTTCCATTTAAAAAAGCATCTCTGATAATCAAATTATATAGACTAAATTCAATAAAAATTTTGAAAAGTACAGGTATCAATATGAACCAAAAAAATCTGTTCTGGCGATGTGCATGGCTCGCGTTTGGCAGCCTGCTAATCAGTGCATGTGCCACTCAACCACCACAAAATTCTGCACGTGAAGTTGCACAAGCATTAAACAAAAAATATCCTGAAATAAATTTTTCAGTCATTCACTCTTCACAGGCAACAGCAACAAATCTGACCAACAAACTCGGTTTACAACAAGCAATACAAATTACACTGTCACACTCACCTCAGGTACAAATGCAATTGGCGCAATTAGGAATAGCCGATGCACAAAGCGTTCAGGCAGGTCTGATCAGCAATCCGCATCTCAGTTTGGGTGCGATGAAACCGGAGGAAGGTGGAAAATGGAAATTGGAAGCGGGTTTAAGTCAGCCCTTACTGGATTTATTCACACGTTCGTTGCGAAAACATATGGCAGAGGATGCACTGGTCAACACCCAATTGCGATTGCAAATTGCATTACAGGAATTGATTGCCGATACCAGTGAGTTATATTTTTCTGCCGTCGCCGCACAACAACAATGGCAAATCCAAAGTCACCTGTACCAGGCAACTCAAGCTCGGCAACAATTGGCATTTGCATTACTGCAAGCCGGCAACATGGCTGAAAATAATTTTTTATATTACGACAATGAACTGCGCAACGTGCAACAAACATTGGAAAAACGCAAAGCAGATGTACGAAATGCAGAATTCAAGCTCTTGAACCAACTTGGGTTGCCATCTACAGTTAGTATTAGTCTGCCACAGCAATTATTACCTATTCCTGAAGAAAGTTTTTCTCACCCGGACCTGCTTGAACAAGCAAAAAAAAATCGTCTGGATATACAAATAGCAAAGCAGGAATTACAGCTGTTGGAAAAACAACGGCAGCTGATCGCCAAAGAAAATGGCTGGCGCAATATGGAAATTGGCATAAATGCCGAACGCGAAGCCGATGGTGAACGCAGCATCGGACCTGAAATTGAATTTGCACTTCCTGTTTTCAACAGAGGGCAAGGTAAAATTGCCGCAATCGATGCCAAAATTTCCCGCACCAGAGCTCAAGCAAACCAATATGAACTGGATGCCGACACACAAATTGCTACCTGTATTCAGCAAATAGATTCAGCAAAAAAACAACTGAAAATTTTAAGCGACGCATTAAAAATTGCTGAAAAACGTGTAACGCTGTCTAACCGTGAAGTGAACTTTATGCTCACCAGCCCATTTGAGTTATTGGATATTAAACGTCAGGAAATAAAACTGGCGCAAACTTATACCAATGAATTAAAAAATTACTGGAATGCGCGCAGCCAATTGGAATTGGCGATTGGCCAAGCGCTCCCTGCCGTTACCCACGAAGTTGCCACAGAAACAGAACACAACCCGGATCACAGTTCTCACTCTAGTCACTCTGGTCACTCTAGTCACTCTGGTCACTCTAGTCACTCTGGTCACTCTGAACACTCTGAACACTCTGAACACTCTGAACACTCTGAACACTCTGAACATTCAGATCACCAAAATCATCAGGAGCACTGATTATGATTAGTCGTCGTCATTTATTATTAGGTAGCACTCTGGGTTTGGGTGCGGGATTGATTGCCAGCAGTTTGCGTTTATCCGCAGCAGAAGATCATTCAGGCCACCATAATCATTCAATGGATCACTCTGCACATAAGCCACAGAAAAAAAATGTTGTTAGCACCAAAAATATTCCTGCTGTCAACACAAAAAAAACAGACATGACTACACAAGGTTATCGTCCGGTGATTACACCTAATGGCCGCACCTTGTCATATCGCATGAATGAAGGCGTGAAAGAATTTCATTTAATCGCGGAAGAAATCGAACATGAATTTGCACCCGGCACCAAAATAAAAGCCTGGGGTTATAACGGCAGCACACCAGGCCCAACCATTGAAGCCGTTGAAGGTGATCGCGTTCGAATTTATGTCACCAATAAATTACCGGAACATACGAGTATCCATTGGCATGGCATTTTATTACCCTGGGGGATGGATGGTGTGAGTGGTTTAACTCAACCACCGATTAAACCCGGTGAAACTTTTGTTTACGAATTTACATTGCAACAACACGGCACACACATGTATCACCCGCATGCGGATGAAATGGTGCAAATGGCGATGGGATTAATGGGCATGTTTATTATTCATCCCCAAAATTCCACTGAAAAAATTGATCGCGATTATGCAATTTTGTTGCACAACTGGGCAGTGCATCCCGGCACTTATCGACCTGACCCCAATGTGATGACTGAATTTGATTTGTGGACAATGAATAGCAAAGTTTTTCCTGCAATTGAATCCATGGTCGCGCAAACCGGTGAGCGCGTGCGCATTCGCGTTGGAAATTTATCTATGTGGAATCACCCGATACATTTGCACGGTGTGCAATTCGACGTAACAGGTTCCGACGGTGGTCGCTGGCCACAAAATCAGTGGCGAAAAGAAGTCACTGAAATTGTGGGCGTTGGTCAAACGCGTGATCTGGAATTTATTGCTGTTCCCGGCGATTGGGCATTTCATTGTCACATGAGCCATCACACCATGAATGCAATGGGACATGATGTACACAATATGATTGGTGTAAAACAACCGGAAGCACAAATCAATAAAGTTTTGCCTGATTACATGGCTATGGGCGAAAACGGAATGGCTGAACATCAGGTTCACACCGATATGGGACACATGCCTGGCCCTGAAAACACATTGCCAATGATGATGGGCGAAGGCAATTACGGAAAATTGGAAATGGGCGGTATGTTTTCCATGATACGTGTGCGTGATCAATTAGGTGACCAAGCGGATTTGTATAAAGCACCTGAGGGAACACAGGCCAGAAAAGTGACTTCTGTGCCGAATGGAATTCCGGTTTGATTTTTTGGTATTTTTTTCGAGCGAAACACCCTCTCCCCTGCCCCTCTCCCATAAAGGGAGAGGGGAACTGGTTTTGTTCAATTTCTTTCTGAAACTCACAATTTTCAAATCTGTCCACTTTCTTTATTAGGACTCAAATCTGCTCCCTCTCCCTTGATGGGAGAGGGTTGGGGAGAGGGTGTTTCCATCCCAAGTGTTAATTAATGTTCATTTGCGTCAAACCATGCATCTTGAAAAACAAACTCACCTATAATCCGGTTCAAGATAATAAAGCGCAACTGCGCAATAGATAATCATTGTGAGCAACCTATGAAAAAATCTTTGACTGTGCATTCTTGTTTCATGTTTAGTCTTGTCGTTAACAGTTTGTTATTAACCGCTTGTGAAAAATCACAAAATCAAAAAGACGCTGCAATATCATCCAGTTCAAGCGCATCCAGCCTTGCACTGGAAATCACAAAAATTACTGCAGAAGAAGCGAAAAAAACAGCGAACGAAATTGAGCAACAAGTTCCCGTCACTCTCGACAAAAGTATGAAAGCTGAACTCTGGGCTTCTGAAAAATTAATGGGTGATACAGTAGCCATTCATGTGGATGACAAAGGGCGTATTTGGGCGGGTATTACGCAACGCAGCAATAATTCTGAATTTGATATTCGCCGTGTGCCGCAATGGGAAGATGCTTCGATGACATTTAATAACATTGAAGATCGTCGGCAATTTTTGAAGACAGAATTATCTCCGGAAAAAAATATCAAGGACGATCAAATTCCTGATCGAAACAAAGATGGCAGCATCGATTGGCGCGACCTTGCTGTAATGACAGAAAAAGTCATTCGACTTGAAGATACCCAGGGATCCGGAAAAGCTGATTTTGTGCAAACAGTGGTGAATGATTTCCATACTGAAGTCACTGATGTGATTGGTGGAATCTTTTATCACGAACCATCAGATGAATTATTTGTGAACGTGGCACCTGATGTGTGGCGCATGAAAGACACCAACAAGGATGGTTTTATGGATCAAAAAACTTCCATCGCCCATGGGTTTGCTGTGCATATAGGATTTAGTGGTCACGGGCTTTCAGGTGCTATGCAAGGGCCTGATGGCATGATTTATTCCAGCATGGGGGACATAGGCACCAGCATTACAGATTCCAGCGGAAAAAAATGGCATTTTCCCAACGAAGGGGTGATTGTTCGTAGCGAAGTGGATGGCAGTAATTTTGAAGTATTTGCATCGGGGTTGCGTAATATTTATGAATTTTCATTTGATCAATACGGAAATTTCATCAGCGTGGATAACGATGGCGATCATGTCGGCGAATACGAACGTCTGGTGCATTTAATTGAAGGTTCTGATTCCGGCTGGCGAATTAATTGGCAGCTGGGAAAATATAAAGATCCGAAAAATAATAACTACAAAATCTGGATGGATGAAAATTATTACACTCCGCAATTCAAAGGTCAGGCGGCGCATTTATTACCACCCGTTGCACCTTATCACGCGGGCCCCACAGGTATGACATACAACCCTGGCACCGCATTAACCGATCAATGGCGCGATCATTTTTTTGTGGTGGAATTTGTTGGTTCGGCTGCACAGGCAGGCATCAATGCTTTCACCCTCAAACCCAAAGGTGCCTCATTTGAATTAGCCAGTGATAAAAATATTTTTCGCGGTGTGTTGCCAACCGGTTTGGATTTTGGCCCCGATGGTGCACTTTATTTAAGTGATTGGATTGAGGGCTGGGGTTTAAAACAAAAAGGTCGTATTTGGAAATTGGATACACCGGAAACAGCAGGCAATCCACTGCGTACAGAAACTAAAAATTTACTGGCGCAAGATTTTCAGGCATTCAGTGTTGAACAATTAATTCAATATTTACAACACAGCGATATGCGGGTAAGGCAAAAATCCCAATTTGCGCTGGTGGCAAAACAACAAACCGAAACGCTGCAACAAATTGCAACCACCAACACTCATCAACTGGCACGCATACATGCTATTTGGGGACTGGGCCAACTCGCGCGTAAAAATCCAGTTGAAAATCCGGTGCTGATCCGGTTATTGCAAGATACAGATTCAGAAATTCGTGCGCAGTCTGCAAAAGTATTGGGCGATGCACGTGTTGTATCCGCTACTGAACAATTAATTCCGCTGCTGGTAGATAAAAATCCTCGCGTACAACTTTATGCAGCACAAGCATTGGGCCGTATTGCCAATACAGCCGCAATCAAACCACTCATTGATATGCTCGCAAAAAATAATGAACAGGATGTTTACTTGCGACATGCAGGCACTATTGCATTGGCACGCATTGGCGATGAAAAAACACTGGCTGATCTTGCAAATCATCCAGCAGAAGCTGTGCGTATTGCCGCAGTAGTGGCTCTGAAAAAATTAAACAGCCCTGCCCTTGCACATTTTTTACAGGATAAAAGCGAATTTGTTGTCACCAATGCGGCACGTGCAATTAACGATGATGTGTTGGTGACTGACGCTTTACCTGCACTGGCAGCATTACTGGATAAACCTGTATTTATTAATGAACCTTTACTGCGTCGCGCAATTAATGCCAACGTTTATGCCAGCACCAACACCGCAGAACAAGCTCAAAGATTGATTCAATTTGCACAACTGGAAAAAATTTCCGGACATTTGCGTGCAGAAGCAATTAACAGCCTGGCAGTTTGGGCAGAAGGCTCGGTTTATGATCGCGTGAGTGGCGTTTATCGCGGTGCAATCCGTCATCCGGAATCCGAAGCAGTTAACGCACTCACCAAGGGTTATACAAAACTGTTGCAGGATAAAAATGTTGTTGTACGTGAAGCCGCTATCATAGCGTTGAACAAACTCAACATACAAAACGCCAATCAAGAGCTAATCGTATTACTCAAAAAAGATCCCGCATCAAAAGTGCGCATTGCGGCATTGCAAGCTTTAAAAAAATTCAATCACCCGCAAATCAGCGATCTGGTATTTGTTGCTTTACAAGATAAAGAACAAATTGTTCGCATGACAGGCCTGGGTATGGTGCCCGAGTTAAACATGCCAGTCAGTCAAAGTGTCGACATGCACAGATTATTATTAAAAAATGGAACAGCGGGTGAACAACAAGCAGCTCTGCTGTCATTGGCAAACATTAAAGCGCCAGAAGCTGATCTGCTATTTCGTGAACAAATGCAATTATTACTGGAGGGAAAAATAGCACCGGCAGTACAACTTGAATTAATAACAGCTGTTGAAAAAATAAATTCGCCTGAATTAACCCAATTGCTGGCTACTTATGAAGCGAAAAAAGATAAACAAAATCCACTTGATGTCTATCGTGAAGCGATTTATGGCGGTGATCCTGAAAAAGGCATGAATTTATTTCGCTACAGCAATTCTGCTCAATGTGTACGTTGTCATATGGTTGGTCATCGCGGTAATCGCATAGGCCCGGAGCTGACCACTATTGCCACTCGCATCTCACAAGAACAAATGCTGGAGGCAATGATTGCGCCCGCCGCACGTATTGCACCTGGTTTTGGTAGAGTCACAGTTGTGATGAAAGATGGAATTCGCGTTGAAGGTTCGTTTGATTCAGAAAATAAAAATGAAATTACTGTAACTGCTGGCGATAAAACCCATGTAATTTCACGCGATAAAATTTCCAAACTGGAATTCGGTGGTATATCACCCATGCCCGCAATGGGACAAGGTTTGAGCAAAGCTGAGTTGCGCGATTTGGTGGCTTATTTGTCTACTTTGGTGAAAGAAGAGAATGAGGGGCATTGAAATTTAAAATAATCCACTTTTGTTTAGTTCCACTTCGTCATCCCTGCGAAGGCAGGGATCCAGCCTTTAATTTAATTGAAATTTTTAACTGCTGGATTCCTGCCTTCGCGGGAATGACGATTAATTTTGATTCGTGGAAAAATTTTTCAAATCAATACAAACAATCTTCTTTTTTATCTTTCACAAAATAACGTTTATAGTTTTTTGCTTTTTTATCCATACAACCTTCAAGATTTAAAAAACTGACACGTCGAAAATCGGCGGGATGGGTTTCTGCTTGCAACGCGATATAACCAGAACCATTTGGACTACCGTCATCCCACTGCAAATCTGTGTACTCCATGACTTTTTTACCATTAATAAAATGTTCGGCTTTTTCACTTCCATGCACAATTAATTCGGCCGTTACCCATTGATCACCGTGGTATGTTGAGCTGGACGAATTAATCACGTGATCTTTATTCAATTTGCCATTAATCACCACTTGCGTACCGGGAGTACATAAATTACCGGTGGTGCGCGGGTCTACACCATTACCGCCCAAAAATTGATATTCCATACAGCCAGGAAAACACTGATCCACTCCCATGGTTTTGGGATCCTGTGAATGATACATGATGCCATTATTACGAAACGCCCAGGCTGGACCACCTTTGACTTGCTCACCCACAAATCGATATTCCACCTTAATTCGATAATGCGAATATGGCCCTTTGTTGTAAAAAATATGACCGAATCTATCATCAAATTGTTCGTAATTGTCATAGCGAACTTTCAACAATCCCTCTTCAACAAAAAACGTGTTGTGTAGATTTTCACCCAAAGGATATTTGCATATTTTGGGCGTCCAATCTTTCAAATCTTTGCCATTAAAAAGCTCCACCCATTCTTCAGCGTCAGGATTATGAATTGGTTTGTTGGCGCAACTGGTTAAAGGCAGCATAAGTATCATTATGCCAATCGGGAGAAGCGGGTTATTACAAAAAGATTTTTTCATTAGTGTGTCTCCGGGATTATCATTCTTATTAAGTAAAACCGGAGCCTAACGATTTATACCGGAATTAGCAAAATGATTAACAAAACCGAACTGATGATTGCCTCTGCAGGAAATTTGTTGCAGTAGCGGAACGATGATGTAAATCCGGCGGCAAAAATTAGCCGGATAATCCGGAGCAAGGCCTTGATAATCCACCATGATGAGACTGGCATATCGCTTGCTCTGTGTTGATTGAGATTAATTAAATTAGCGGGCAAAACTACCGCTGGACACGAGGTCAACATGGGATTTTTTCAGCGCCTTCTTGCCAAGGTTGATTATCACTTTATGCCAAAAGACTTTCCCTCTTTGGCACAAACTGAAGCATTAAAACGTGCATCCGACATTTCACGTAACCCGGATGCTGTGATACCCCTGATACAGCTTGAACGAAGCCGACAACTGCTGGAAGTAAAATGGAACCAAAGCAAAAACCAGCATCAAACCCTGATATTGGCTGTGGATGTGGACAGAGGAATCATCTGGATTGATGAGCTTTTTCCCCAACAACATCTATTGGATATAGGTGACACTTTGGTGCTGCGCCACCATCGCAAGGGTGAGGAAATTGTCGTCGAATCCACCATTCTTGCTTTCGGCAATCAATTTGGTACCCAGGGCATTGCATTGGCATTACCGGAACAGGTGCAATGGCAACCACGCAGACAACAAACACGTTTTGGTTTGAGCGGTGTATCAACCCTGGTAAAAATAAGGACACTGGGTGCTGAACCCTGCTACGGGAAGTTACAAGACATCTCAACCGGAGGATTCAGTGTCAGCTTATCCGGAAATTTATTGGGGCAACTTCGCCATGGCGCATTATTACCCTTGTGCGAAATGACATTGGATGATCAAATTCACATACGTTGCAAGGGCAAGGTTTGTGCGTTTCGAATGGAAAGGGAACCTTTTCGCAGCACACGCATTTGTATTCAATTTGTCGATTTACCCGAAAAAACACTGATTGAATTAATGAACTGCCTGGAGCGACTGAGTCAATACGATCAATCCAAAGTAGCGGCATAATATGTTTTCAATTTTACCGGGCATAGTTGCCCTGTTGTTTCTTTTTTTTGGTTTATACGTTGTTCATTCAAAGGGACTCAACAGAGTCACCACCGCATTTTTGATTCTGTGCCTCACTACCTTTTTCTGGCAATTTTTATGGGCCATTCTGTTTCAAGTCAATGATGAAAAAATCGCACAGAACCTGATTGATTTGGGATGGCTGCTAATTATATTTTTACCTACCAGTTTATTTCATTTTTTAGTTGAAATTACCGGACAACAACGCGAAAAGAAAAAGGTCTACGCGTCTTATGTGTTATCAATGTTTTTGGCTGCGATACACGTAACAACTGACTTGATTATCGATGGCAAATACGATTACTTTTTTGGCTATTACCCCAAAGCCGGGATTTTACATCCAATACATGTCACCCAAACAACTGCCGTAGTCATCTACGGATTATTTTTATCCTATAAAAAACAACAACTGGTTCAGGCCGGTGAAAAAATAAAATTACAATATTGTAATTTTGGCTTATTGATTTTTTCATTGGCTGCTGTTGATTACCTGTGTAACTACGGTATTGAATTTTATCCATTTGGCGTAGTCTTTAATGCGATTGCTTTGGGACTAATTGCTATAGCTACCGTTCGCTATCATGCAATGGATGATTCCCGCATGATGGTCGCCAGTATCGCCCATGAAATGCGCACACCTTTAGCAAGTTTACGGGTTCAATCCAAAGCGCTGAACGATTACATGCCCGAAATATTGCGGGGCTACAGAATCGCTAAAGAACAAAAATTATTGAATGCCCCCATCAGCGACATCATACTCAACCACCTCGGTAAATCTGCTGACATATTGGAACGAGAAGTCACACAAGCCAACCAAGCGATTGACATGCTGATGGCACTCACAACTTCACATTATTTAAATGAAAAAGATTTCAAACCCTTTTCCATGAAAGAATGCATAGAAACTGCGGTTAGCAGTTTCCCTTATAAAAACGATTCTGAAAGAATCGTATCAGTTGATGTCAGAGCAGATTTTATTGTCATAGCCTCATCGGAATTTTTAACCTTTGTTATTTTAAACCTGATTAAAAATTCACTGGATGCTCTCAAAAACAAGGAAGAAGGCAACATTATGATCAACATAATATCTGATCAAAAAGGAAAGCGTGTGGAGTTTATGGATAATGGCGCCGGCATCGATGAAAAAATTTTGCCGCATGTTTTCGACAGATTTTTTACCACCAAAGACAGAAGCAGGAACTCCGGTGTTGGCCTTGCCTTTTGTCGAAATGTCATGGAATCTTTCGGTGGTGATATCACCTGCGAATCCAGGTTGGGCGAGTACACTTTGTTCACCCTTTATTTTAAATAACCGGATAAAGCGAAATTAATGCAGATTTCCATTGCTATGGATGAGGATTTTTTTATCATTAATAATTTCATCCTGGGAAATAACAGCGCAATAATAATTAGTTTTCCCAACAACCTTCTGAGCAGGAAATACGCGCATGGTATCTGCATGCTCATGTGAGTAATAACCGTCCTCTGATGAAAATGCAGGAATATACTGGCGTGATTCTATGGCAGCAACCAACTCATCAGACGCTTCCTCCTCTTCCATAATTTTTAAATGCTCTTCAATATCCTCTTCTGTGTAAATCAGACATATCCACTTTTTACCTGCAGCATCCTGAAGTGTAAACCTCGATGGATTCGACAAATAATAATATTCTTTAACATTAAACGCTGCACAAATTGATAAGAAATATTCAGCCAGGTTTGTGTCTGTAAAAAATGGCGTATTAACATCCACAGCGTCCATTTTGATGCCGCTGGAAAGATCCTGAAAGTAATTGCGTTGCAAGCGGGTGATAGCATTAGACAACTCATCAATCATATAAGCATGGCTTTTATTGATGTAATAATGAATAACACCATTATTAAATGCGTCAACCACGTCACTCGGAGCGGCATGTCCCGTTAACAAAATTTTCTTTATTGCCGGATTGTTGATCTGCTTACAAAATTCAATGCCATTCATGCCCGGCATCATGTAATCAACCACAACAACAGCAACTTCGTAAGATCGCGATTCATCAAATCTTTTTAGGTGTGGTCGGTTTAATACCTGTTTAATCCATTGATCAGACTCGCCATAAATCTGCGGAACCATATCCTTTTTATTAGCAGTGTTATTACTGATATAACCCAATGCCTGATCAGACGACGAAAATAATTTGGTATTGAATTTATTTGAAAACAAAAACTCAATTGACGACAAAAAATCTTCACTATCATCAACAAAAAGTATCTGTGCCGGATAAAAAAATAAAGGAATATTTGTTTTCAATGCTACATCTCGATTGGTCAGTTGCTGTCAATATATTTTGACGATAGTACAATTGGGTCAAATAAAATCCTTTCAAGATAAAAATCCACACATAAAACAAACCTTGCCAGCCATGTCATTAGAATCATCGAGCATCCAAAATGCCATGAACCTACTAGCATTTTGGATGCAAATAGATAAAAAATCTATCTACCCAGATCGATTTTCGTCATATCACACTCAAATTTCCTAATCTTGTTCAGAATGTGATCAGGCAATCTTGCGATGCGCTTCTCCTTGTTAGCGAAAACAATTTGTTGGTAACCAGTGGAAGCTAACTCATTATCGATAAAAAATCGGAACAATAAATGAAATGAACACTTCTGTATTGAGAAAGAGTTTAGCTCACATGTAACTTTTTGAAATGGGAAGGCCTCTTTTAAATATTCATTGTGTGCTTTTTTGGTGATAAATACGCCTAGGTGTTGAAGCATGTCATTTGAAATGCACTCAAAGAACCAGCGTTCGCGAGTGGCTCCCTGCCACTCAAAAAAATTGGAAAAGTAGACATTCTGCGTTGCGTTTGAATGCTTCAGGGTGGTTTCAAAGGTTTGACGATAAGTTTGTGGTTGAAGTGTTACGGGAGCTTGCATCGAAAGGCCAAAAGAGGCTTCAGCTTTTTCAAATGGTTGAGATCGTAAGTTTTGCATGGCGAGACCCTCAGTTGTCGAGTAAGAATGAAAGGTAAATAACCATTTACCTGCCCTTAGGTTAATCAAGCGACAAGCAAGACTCCATAAACAACTCCGATAGCTGGGACAAACTTACAAAAAAAATGGCGCACAATTCATTATAAATAGAGATAATTATTATATTTACTGTGAGATTATCGAAGCGTCAAAATTCTGCCGCAAAAGACCCTGAAAATAGTGACTGCTCATTGTCTAAATTTCCTCAACCGATTCAGTAACCAAACATCACATCATCATCTAGACTTTAAGGACAAGTCACCAGGAGTATTTATGCGTAACAATGGCCCCGTAACAGGAAAAGAAGTATCCCTTTTATCAAGCGACGAAATCGTTTCATCATCAAACTTGCGTGGGGATATTATTTTTTGTAATGAAACATTTAAAAATATTTCAGGCTACACCTATGATGAGTTGATTAACCAACCTCACAACATCATTCGTCATCCGGATATGCCAACTCAAGCATTTGGGATGTTGTGGTCGGCTTTAAAATCCGGGCAACCCTGGATGGGTATTGTTAAAAATCGATGCAAGAATGGTGACCATTATTGGGTCAATGCCTACATCACACC
Source organism: uncultured Cellvibrio sp. (assembly GCA_946481095.1). The sequence goes on along the minus strand of CAMLML010000023.1, from coordinate 37,942 downwards.
TCTTAAGGAAAATGGCAACATCCAGGGATATGAATCGGTACGAATCAAAGCAGACAGAGACATTATTAATCGGGCAGAAAAAGTATATAAACGCCTCAATCAGGGGTTATCGCCCGTTTCAAATGTTGAACGATTATGGGATTGTTACGGTTCATTTTTTTTGATGGCGATTGTGACGTGGTTCAGCATGTTGGTTGCTCTTTATTTTTTAAACAACATCAATCAAATGACCAGCATAGTTAGCGCAATACTAAGCAGTCTATTTGTTTTTTCCGTTTATTTTTATGAACAAAAAAAATGGGAACACCCACTGACAGAAGCAAAAAAAATCATTAATGATCCATTTGCTGCCTATATCTATACCGGTCGTTGTGATGCAACAGGCGAAATTGAACTGGCACAAATTGCTATCAAAGCCAGATTGCGAACTGCCCTTGGTCGATTTAATGAAGCAGCACAAGAATTAAAAACAAAATCGGTAACAGCTCATCAACACGCCAAATTAACTTCCGCAGGGATGACCGAGCAACAACGGGAAACAACCGGTGTTGTTAATGCGATGCAGCAAATGACGATTGCAGTGCAAGAAGTCGCTACCGGCGCTACCCAAACGTCCAGCGCAACCGGTGTTGCAATTAAAGAAGTTGATAAAGGCAACCTGGTGATTGAAAACGCTAAAAATGCAATCGACGATCTATCCAAAATGGTAGGCAATTTAAATCAGGTTATGTCCAAACTATCAGATGACAGCAATAAAATTGCCAGCGTTGTTGATGTCATTCGCAGCATTGCAGAACAAACCAACCTGCTCGCGCTCAATGCAGCAATTGAAGCTGCGCGTGCTGGTGAACAAGGCCGTGGATTCGCAGTAGTCGCCGATGAAGTCAGATCACTTGCGCAACGCACACAGGAATCCACACAAGACATTCAGGAAATTATCAGCAATCTTGGCAAAGCGACAGAAGATGCAGGAAACAATATGGCGAACTGTTTGAATCTTGCGGACAGGAGTGTTCAGGAAATGGTTAATGTCAACCTGGCGTTGACATCAATATCCAATTCCGTAAGCAGTATTGACCAAATGTCGCATCAAATTGCTACCGCGGCAGAAGAACAATCTTTTATGGCAATTGAAATCGAAAAAAATACTTCTGCTATTGCAAAAATAACAGATCAGACACAACAACAGATTCAAACTGCAGACCATTTAAATCAGGAAATGGCAAACTTATCCAAAAAACAACTGGATTTGATCACACGCTTTAATTAATGTGACAGACTGGAAATTGAAGTTGCTTAAGGTTCATGCATGTCTTTTGAATTACATACAGTTGAAGAGTTGATCGAGGCCGACAAAAAATATATCTGGCATCCCTACACAGAGTTTGGTTCTGCAAATCATGTTTACCCCGTCAAAGAGGCCTATGGCATATGCATAACGCTGACCGACGGACGTGAATTAATTGATGGGATTGCTTCCTGGTGGAGTTGCTTGCATGGTTACAACCACCCCCAATTAAATCAGGCAATCGAATCACAACTCGCTAAAATGGCACACGTGATGTTTGCCGGTCTCACGCACGAGCCAGCAATAAAACTGGCGAAGAAATTGGTTGAAATTACACCCGAGGGTTTGAACAAAGTTTTTTTCAGCGATTCAGGATCTGTTGCAGTTGAGGTTGCCATGAAAATGGCACTGCAATACTGGATCTCGCAACATCAACCACAGCGTAATAAATTCCTGACTATCAAACAGGGTTATCACGGAGACACTCTGGCAACCATGTCATTGTGCGATCCGCACTCCGGTATGCATCATTTATTTCATCATGCCTTACAACACCAATTTTTCGCTGAAGCACCCGATAGCGCTTTTGATGAACGTAATTTTGATCACTTTGCGCAAGTCCTGAAACGCAACAAACAAAATATTGCCGCTGTAATTCTGGAACCGATTGTACAAGGTGCAGGCGGAATGAAATTTTACTCGCCGCAATATTTAAAACAGGTTCGGGCACTTTGTGATGAATATGACTTACTGTTGATTGCAGATGAAATCGCCACAGGATTTGGCAGGACAGGAAAATTATTTGCATGTGAACATGCGGGAATATCACCTGACATTATGTGTTTGGGCAAAGCACTCAGCGCAGGTTATATCACGCTTGCCGCCACACTGTGTAACGATAAAGTCAGCAATGGAATTAGTCAGGGCCCCGCTAACATTTTTATGCACGGCCCAACCTATATGGCCAATCCCCTCGCTTGTGCTGTGGCCAATACCAGCATTGATCTGCTACTCAGTCAGGATTGGCAATCCATAATCAACAATATCGAACAACAAATGAAACTGGAATTGTTGCCTTGTAAAAAAATGCCAGGTGTAAAAGACGTTCGGGTATTGGGTGCTATTGGCGTAGTGGAAATGGAAGAAAAAATTGATACCCAGGCACTCATGCCAAAAATTATTGAAAAAGGTGTTTGGTTAAGACCTTTCGGCAATATTATTTATCTGACACCAGCTTTTATTATTTCGCGTGACGATTTGTCGATATTGACACACGCGGTTTGTGAAATAGTCAAAGAAATAAAATTAACTCGCGATATTTCTGAAATTATTTAAGACCTGAAGTGAAATTAAAAACTGGATCCCTGCCTCGGCAATTGTTCCTGCATTGCACCTACTACATCGCATCCATGTGATTATTCGCAAGGATGACGATTCAAGTATTTCCCACCATTCCAAATGCAGGAATGGTGGGAAATTTTTAACCATCACATTAATTATTACAACAGCCGCAGACTGATTCAACGCCCCATGTAGTCGTCACCCACTGCCCATTCCATTTGGATGAAGTACCGCAAGTCGCTGGGCATTTGGTTTGTGCGTCGCCATTATTCCATATAGGCCCTGCACTCACATTCCAGCATAAAGGCATCACATTGGGCACTTCAAAAACCGGCACATTTTCAGCAAGCACATGGCTTATTGCAATACGACGCGGTGTTAGTTTGGGCGTACTGAAACTATAGGATTGCGCGTTATGGCACATAAAACAATTTTGCACTTTCGCTGGATTGGAATTGGTAGGGTACTGCACAAATGTTTCTGCTGTGACATTCGCCAGATTAACTGACCCTATTCCATTAACTTGATTTAAATTAGGCCAGGCAGGATTGGAATCTACATAAGTATTGGATGAAAACCAGACTGTACCAATCAAACTATAGTTGGAAAATACGGCTTGATTCTTTGAACGTCCTGCTAAAAAACCTTGCGATGCAACATTTAAATTACTGATATTTTGTGGCCCCTGAGGTGAAAAATTCTCACCGCCTGTTTTATTTAATAGCACGGCATTGGTTGCAGGTGAAAATTTTTGGGTTTTCACATCAAAGGATAATACCGGAGTTTGTTTGGTTGCCGGGTTAGGTTGCGTATTGGCCTGGTTCACTTGTGAAAAAGGAGTGTTTGCTTTGTAAAAAGTATAATTTTTTGGATCGCTACCTGTTGTTGAAAATGTATTATCAGGAATCATGGGTGAATTATCTTTGTGTTCAAATGTAGCCCACAAAAATTCCGGATGATCCTGGGTTATACCGACAACATGTAGTCCTACCAATGCGACTTTCGCTGCAACAGTAATCACTTTTCCAGTTTTATCTGTTTGCGGTACCACTGCATTATTTTGAATGGTTAATACCGGAACATCTGCTGTTGTCACAAAGGCACCATTTGGCACCGGCCCATCACCAATTCTTAACCAGGTCGCTTTAAAAACCGCAGCCCCCACTTGAAAATAATCTTTCACATTTTTTTGATAACCACCATTGGCAATCATATTATTTTTTGCTGTTGCAAAATAAGACTGATTCATATGCACCGATGCATACACAGGATAACCATTGGGTGCAACCAACATATTCCCATCCGCTTCAACAATAGCGCCCGCCCCTTCGAGGCCTGTTGCGTCCGTATGTATCCGGGAAGCCAACTTTAATGCAGGTGCTTTTTTATTTTTATCGGATGTTGCTGTCGTACCCAGCAAGTCAGCCGGAGTCGGTAAACTCATAAAACGTGGAGCGTTATTGGCATCCAATGCAATGGCCCAAACAAAAGTTTCCCATGACCATTCGTGAAAATCACAATCTATTTTGGGCGCGTCTGTCGGAATTTGTGCATCGGGTTTGAGAAAATTAACCAGGTTCTCACTCCAACCCAATGCTGGACAGGCAGGATCTGCCACTTTGTTTTCAGCAGCTTTATTTGTATAAGGAGCATCTGCCGAATGAGATACTGATAGTAAATTCGCAGAAATCAACAAGATGAATACTGTGCTTTTTGATAACAATCGGGATGGCAATTTCATAGTATTTCCTTTAATGAGAGGGATTTATTTGAATAGAGATGTGTAATCTCGAAGAAATTACAGCCGGGCAAAGTCAACCTTAGTTGATGATTTTATCTTGTCCAACACTCGTTAACATTTGTCGCAGATATCGACTGAAATCGTATTTTACTTTATCTTTGTAATTTCCATTTTTCATTTACAAGTCTATTTTTTTAATTATTTCGAAATAAAATATTTTCTGTGACGTATAAAATTATGTTAGCCTGATAGCTAACTCTTTTTATTAAAAATTAAAAAATACGTCATGAAAAACAATCACACCGAAATAATAAAATTAATAGAGACTTCCGCAATAATCCATTTTTTTATTTTCACTTCGTCATCCCTGCGAAGGCACAAATGACGATTAATTTTGATCCATGCAAAACTGTCTAATAAAAATAATTAAGTCAATTTTAAATAATTGCTGTGTTCGATATAGCAATAGCAGATGTTAGGCCTATCATGACTTCCAATGAATTCATCCAACAAATTGGTTTCAAACAAAGCTCTATTGAACGCAATAAAGGTTATTGGTCATTGAATATTACCTGGAGTAGTTGCGATCCAACCTATTGGGTCATTGCCCGCAACAAATTGAAAGATGAGGATATAAAACTGGATTTACAAATTAACAATTCCTACTGGGTTGCTGATTTACAACCAAAGAACAAACTATTCCACGTACAGTGGCGAGAATCAGGATTATCAGTTGAATCACCACAATTAAAATATCGACGTACGGCGTTGTGGCCAGACATTCGCGAGTTACACCGCATACCGGAATTGATAATAAAATTGGAAGAAAAATTAGCCATACAATTTTGTCGACATATTAATCTGCAAGGCTCTCTTTGTACTTTGGCCGTATCAAAATCTTTTAATAGAAACGCTTTACAAAAATGGCTCGGAAATTCAGCAACCAGTTGGGACGTTTTTTAAATCGCCACTACACAACATTTATTATTTTTTGCGCCAACCATCTCATCAATGTGACTCTGCAAACACTTTTTATCATATATTTATGACATAATCGTCGCCGAAATTTGGCCGTGAACCTTATTTCGATTCCAATAATAAAGTTAATCCAATAAAGCGAGTTCTGCCCGGATTCACACCGGTCGAAGTAGTGACTCTAATAAATCCAACACTACCTTAAATATGCAACGGAGAATAAACATGAAACCCTTCAGTCTCAGGCCGTCGGCACTTGTTGCACTGGCCTCGGCGTTTCTTTTTTTCAGCGGTTCCACACAGGCAAATACAGTTACCTCATCCAACGGTGCGGGCGTAGCCAATATCACTATCCAAAACGATTGGGGTGCAGGTTATTGTGCAGCTGTTTCCATCACCAATAACGGCAATGCCGCAATCACGTCATGGCAAGTTGTGGTGAATACCAATGCCTCACAAATTAATAATTTGTGGAATGGCAACCTCAGTGGCAACACTGTGACCAATATGGGTTATAACGGCCAGATTAATGTTGGCAGCAGTACATCATTTGGTTTTTGTGCCAACACCACCGGCAGTAATTATGTGCCGACACTCACCAGTTTGACTGTTGTTGGTGGTGGCAATGGATCTGCCAGCTCGTCATCAAGATCCATCAGTTCAAGTCGCTCATCTTCGGTCTCCAGCTCAAGTCGTTCATCTTCAATTTCGAGCTCAAGCCGGTCATCTTCAGTTTCCAGCTCGAGCCGCTCGTCCAGCCGTTCATCTTCGCTGTCGAGTTCAAGCCGTTCGTCCTCGATGTCCAGTTCCAGCCGTTCGTCCAGCAGATCGTCTTCAATCTCAAGTTCGAGCCGTTCATCTTCAATCTCGAGTTCAAGCCGTTCTTCATCTGTATCCAGTTCAAGCAGATCCTCCAGTATCAGCTCAAGCAGCCGCTCTTCTTCGAGCAGCTCGGTGGCAAGTAATGTGATACCCAATGCGGCAAGTAACGGATATCCCTATTGCCGTACCGAGTCCGATCCGGATGGCGATGGTTGGGGTTGGGAAAACAGCTACTCCTGTATCGTCTACAAATCAGCCGCTGATCCGGGTGTAGGTAACTTCTCTTACTGTGCTGTTGGTGCAACCAAGCAAACACTTTGCGCAACTGACAATGGCAGCTGGGGTAGTGAAAATGGGCAAATCTGTTTGTCCAGAAGTATGTGTCCTGGAATGGGCAGTGGTACTCAGGGAGTTATGCGTAGTGCACCCGTCAATGCCAATGCCAGCACCACTACCCGTGCTGTATACACTTACCTGAAATCTATCTGGGGCAGTCGCACTCTTTCAGGACAACAAGACCTGACCTGGCAAGATAATATCGACCAGTATCAACGTGTTATCAGTGATACCGGCCGCGCACCTGCCATTATGGGTTATGACTTCATGAACTACGGGCTCTACTGGAACGGTATTTCCGGCATCACCCAAACCGAAGAAGCCATTACTCATTGGAACCGTGGCGGACTGGTGACTTTTGCCTGGCACTGGCGCGATCCCAATGCCGCTTCAGGTGTAGTCGGTGAGTTCTATACAGAGAACACCGCATTCACCATCCCAATTGCCAATGGTGTTCTGGACACTTCCAGCAGTACTTTTGCCAATATGGAAGCAGACGTTGCACTGATTGCTGCCGAATTGCAAAAACTGGAAGACGCAGGCGTACCTGTACTCTGGCGCCCATTGCACGAAGCTTCAGGTGGATGGTTCTGGTGGGGACGTACCCGCACTGACGCTGTACCGCCTGCTTATGCCCAGGTCGTATTGTGGCGTTATCTCTATAACCGTTTGACCAACTACTATGGTTTGAACAACCTGATCTGGGTATGGAATGGTCAAAGCGGTGCCTGGTACCCCGGTGATGCTTATGTCGATATCGTCAGTCACGATATTTACGACGGCAACCAAAACTACAAGTCACAGGCATCAACATTCAATGTCGCCAAGGGTTATCCGCAAGAAGCCAAAATGGTTGCCTTGAGTGAAAACAGCAATATCCCTGATCCTGACCTGATGACATCTGACAATGCATTGTGGCTCTACTTTGTGGTCTGGAATGACTCGGACACAGCAGCCGGTGTGACCAGCTCCAGCAACTTCTGGACTGGCGAGTACTACAACACCAATGCGCACAAGGTTAAAGTTTATAACCACGAACGCATCATCACCCTTGATGAGTTACCTGATTTCCAATAATCGTTAACTCATCGTCCAATAAAAAAGCCGGGTTATCCCGGCTTTTTTACATCAAAAACTTGGCAATCCAAGTGTAATTAGCATCCTACCTGATCGCCCTGATCCCCACAGCTTCACGCAATTTTTCCAAAAAAGGTTTGCTGCGTTCGCGGGCTTTGGCGGCGCCTTGTTGTAATTTTTCTTCGATAAATGTTGGGTTTGCCAGAAGGGATTCGTATTTGTCTCAAGTTGTCTCAAGGGACGGAGGATATATTTTTTAACCAACATAACTCTTTCTCGGTCTGCCTCGCGCCATTTGCCCGACTTTAATTCCGTACTTATCATCAATCAATTGTGAAAAATACTCATCGCCAACTGGCTGACAATAATGAATAGATTTTCGCAACTTGTGTAAATCATCCGAATCAATTTGATATCGAAATAGCTCCCGATAAGCAAAGCAACGTTCCGCCTTATCACAACCCAATCGCTGGTACTCATCATGCGGTTCTAGCCAGCTCACATCTTCCCATGCATTTGCGTGGTAACTCGTCCATTTATATGCTTCCGGCTTTTCGACCATTCCAGCACGAACGGGATTTAATTCAATATATCGATAACAGGTGAGCAAGTATTTTTCCGTTTGAACCAAACTGGATTTATGCCGACCCTCCCAGAAAGTTCCAGTGCGTTTGTATTTTTTATTAATGTATTGCGCATATCGACTTCCTACTTGCTTCATAACCAATGAAATTCCAGGGGTCGCTAAAAAATGAATATGATTTGTCATCAAACAATAAGCATGGACGGCAACACCAAACTTTTTCGATAATTCTCGCCACAACTCCAAATAGAACTGATAATTTTCTATTTCAATAAAACAGGGTTCACGATTATTGCCACGCTGAACAGGTTTTTTGCTCCTGCAAAACCTGCATACATTACATCCATGTAAATAACAATATGGTAAGGTTGATTGGCAATATAATGACGAGTTCGACGCGGCATAACAGCACTCCTTTGCTGAAAATTAAATTAATGTGATGCGGACTTTAACCAGTTTTTTCAACGAATGGAAGATTGGTTAAAAAATATATCCTCCGTCCCCTTTCCTTCAAATCATTTAGACTTCCGCTGTTTCATTTCGTGAATTGATTAATCATATGTTTCAAATCCGTCGCAGAAAGTAATTTAGGCATCTCAGGTACCGGCAAGGCGCAATCAGAATCCAATTCGATTGCTTTCAATATATTTTGTAGTGCGATTTCAAATTTACTCAGTTTAAATTGCGTAAATGCCAAATAAAATAGGGTTGCTGATTCAAACCAAGTTTCATTTTTAACTTTTCCCAGTTTGAATAAAGCTTCAAAATAAACTTCCGCCAATTCAAACTCACCACAATTGAGTGCACATTCTCCTGATAAATAAAAATCTTTCAGCTCTTGTTGACCAGATTCAATAATATATTGTCTATCACTCAACTCTTTCTTATGCTCGAACTGCATAGCCAAACTATGAGCACGCAACCTAACTATTTCTATATTATTTAACCCGAATTCAGAAATATATTCGTTACATGCAAGCATGGCCTGCCTATACGATTTTAATTTTAATAGATGCTTTATTGTATCAACACTCATGGCAAAAACCTTAGTTAGGGAAAATATAACCCTTCCATTTCGGTGCACCGCCACACCGCTCCGGAAGACAATTCTTCATGCACTGCGTCATGCTTCCACCATATGCTTTTTTACGGGAAGGATCCGTTGACATATCCGTACACAAGGCTGAGCATGCTAATTTTTCTTCTTTACATCCATCAGGATCATTATTTGTAGCTGCAGCAGCATAAGGTGGACATAGCCTATCTGATTCATCATCAAACCCACTTCCAGGAAATGAACTGGAGTTCGATGCACCAGGAAATGAATTAGAATCTGATGCACTTGGATATTGTGGACGATTGTGACTATTGACTGCGAGCACAACAAGTATTGTGCCTATAACAATTACTTCACCGGCAACCACCAACGAAAGACCTTTAGGATCAATATATCTAATAGGATTACCTTCCACATAAGCATAAGTATTTACACCACCCGCAAGTCCAATCGGATCACTTTGGATATAGCGTCCAATTGACGGATCGTAATCCCTAAAATAATTTTGGTACAGTCCTGACTCTACATCTAAATACTGCCCCGGAAAGCGGGGATTGAATATTACTGCGACTCCATTTGCATCCGGGTCTTCATTAACCAGCATTTTTCCAAAACTTTCTTGCTTGCTATTCCACACAATTTTTTGTGCAGCATCTGTTATAAAACGCGCGGTATCCAAGTGATCAATGTGGATATTATAAATGCCATTGGCATCTTCCATTTGAATTGGATTCAAACTGAATGGCAGATACGCATAACGTTTTTCACGAATGCCACTCGCTGAATATTCTGCCACTATTTGCGAGCCGTCCCACACAAAATAAGTCGTGATGCCATTCACCGTTTTCTTGATGCGGCGACCAAACGGATCATACACATAAGTTGCATTCACCGAGCCTTTTGCATAACCCGTTAAATGATTTTGATGATCAAAGGTGAATGTTGCGCCATCGCTACGCTGAGTCAAATTACCTGCATCGTCATAAGTGTAGTGCAATAATCCAGGGCTTTGGGTGATGCGGTGGTTATTATCGTATTGATACAAAGCGGTATCGCTTCGTAAATCACGATTGCCAACCCGATCATATTGATAAGCTTCGTTTGCCAATCCAAAAGGTGCTGGGCGAATCGCATCGGTGAGTTGATCAAGGCCATCATAAATATAATCGTGTAAGCCACCATCACGAGTGGAATTTATTGAATCAATCATCAAGCTTTTGTCATAAACATACGTCAGTAAATCCAACACACCTGCACTGCCTTTGATGCTACGGGTTAATAACAAACCATTTTTATCAAAGGTGTCATCCTGCGTCATGCTGTTGGGATAGGTCAGTTTCTGTATCTGGTTAGCATCTACCAGATAAGTCAATCCGAAGTTTTGGTTACCAGGTAAACTGACAGCGGACAACTGATTTAATTTATTGTAAGTAAAATTATTGATGGAGGATGTTGCATCCTGCAATGTGAATCGACTGCGATTGCCAAAACGATCATAATCATGATCTTTTACAATGCTCACGCCCGCAATATAGTGCGCGGTTTCAGTATCGATACGATTGAGTACGTCATAAGTAAAACTATACAAAGGCCCGGTGCCCAATTGACTGTCAGTAATGCTCAATAAATTGCCGTTGTTGTCATACTGAAACTCTTCGCGCTTTAAAAAGTTTTCAGCAGTTTCTGATGCATAATATTCAATACGATGCACTGGACCCCATGCATAATATTGATAACGCGTTTTCATTGCGCGTGCATCCAATTTGTAATCCAAACGACCGCTATTGTCATAAACAAAGCTTGTGGTCTGCCCCATGGGTTGGATGATGGATGTGGGTTGTGACAATGCATTGTAAGTGTATTGTGTGGTTTTCCCTTCCGGGTCAGTCACACTCAATAAATTACCCACTGCATCATAAGACATTTGCGTCACCGCACTCGGTGTTACAGCAGTGTTTTCTATTTTGACCAGTCGATTTAATGCATCATAACTGTAAATAACCTGACGTGATTTGGCATCAATTTCGGTTGCAATATTGCCAAATAGATCATAAGTAAACTGGGTAATATTGTTGTTAGGATCTGTCAGCTTGATTAACTGGCCTATAGCGTTGTATTGATAATTGGTCACGTTGGCGACATTGTTGCGATAGTCGGTTGTCGTTAAGGGTTGTCCATTTGAATTAAATGTGGCGGCATACACCGTTAGCCAGGTTCCATCATCTTTCTTTTTCTTGATACCACTTAACCAGCCTTCGGGTGTGTAACTATTTTGTGTAATTTGACCCCCACCGTCCGCGGTACTACTACCCGTTTCTATTTCAGTCAGAAGATTATTGGTGTAGCGATAATGGCTAGTGTGGTTGAGTGCATTTTTTATTTGTAATGACCTGCCCGTTGCATCGTTTACAAACTGGGTGGTTTGGTTATTGGCATTTACAACGCTTTCTACATAACCATTGCTGTCATAATCCAAACTGACCTTGCCCTGATTAATTGCAGTTCCATTCACAATGAGTTGTTTTTGCGTCAGTTTATTATTGGTATAAGTAAACGAGGTTACCAAACCTGTTGGAGAGGTGATCGTCTTAACCTGGCCATTATTGTCATAGGTAAATAGAGTGACTTCAAAGCTGCCATCATCACGACGCTTTTTGATCTCTTTTCTTTGTGCCGGATTACCATTCACATCTGTGTAGTAGGTATATTCTGTACGGAAGATTTTTGAAGGGGCTGCACTGGAGACCGATTGTTCAAACACTTTTGAATCCAGCTGATAGCCCCAAGTTTTGGTAATCACTTCCCCCGATGCCAGAGTAACTACTTCTGATGTTTTATGGCCGCGGTTATCATGTGTGTAGTTGACACTGGACACCACTGAGTAAGTCGTTGCCGGAGATATTTTTTCTGAAAAAATTTCCTGATCATTCAATCCTGTTGACGAATTTCGAATATATTCTGATTTAAACGATCTGCCTGCATCCACAACCGTTTCAATAATGGTGGCAAAACCTGTTGCATCAAAGGTGTAATTTTGTGTTGAAGTTGTCAGTAAAGTAGTTGTACCTGATCGATACACTTTGTGTACAACAGTGACTTTCAGCCCCGAGTTGTAAGTAAATTCAAACGTGTCGCCGCCATGCGTTTGTTTTTTAACTTTATCCACACCAGCATAATATTCATTAACATACGGCGTTTTATTGGCTTCTTGAATACTGGTCAGATTATGTGAATCAGCGGCATCGTTATATTCATAACTATGGAGAATATTTGAGGTATCCAACACGGTGAGTAAGTTACCGTTTTTGGCACTAGTCGTTTGATCATGGGTATACACTACTTCACGGCCATCATTGGAATTTATTTTTTGCAAGCGTCCTGTTGCATCATCATAAGTGAAAACCACTTGTTGGCCTGATAAACTTCCAGACGCAAGACGTTCTGCAATTTTTGTTAATCGATAGTCGTAAGAAGTAATGGAAGGGACTGCAGGATTAACAGCATAAGGCGAACTACCGGTGATGGGTAAGCGACCGCGTGTGTCGTAAGTGTATTCCAATCGATTTCCATGAATATCCTGATCAGCAATCATTTTTCCTTGAGCATCATAGAATTCTTTTTTTCCATTCGGAAAAGTCCTGACAAAACTACCATCGGCATTTTCAGCCAGCGACACTTTTAGAGTTTTTTCTTCGGCCTGATAAGTACCACCGACATCCAAATAACGTATGCGCCTTCCACAAGACTCTCTCACAATAATCGAGTTGTCTGCATATTTATAAATACGCTTATCGACATTCAAGGCCCAACCAAAGCCCAAAGGCGAATCATAGACAGACCCGCTGTCATAATTGCGAACCACTCGAATGGGAAAAGCTCCCGAAACCGATAAATCAGTTATCGAGAGTAATTGGCGCCCTGAATAAATATGAATAGGGTCGCCGACACTGGGGTTGGGACCAGGACCACCACCTTTCGAGACCGGACATGATCCACTACAATCAGAATCTAGACAGGGTGGTGTTGGTGGCGTTGAATCTGGCTGACTCCCCCCACTATATGTACCACACCCACCAGATGTTTCGTCACTATTACCATAATTACAAGCATAGGCAGAGACAGTACCCAGCAACATAAGGATCAACGCAGTCGCGGCAATGCGGAGTGTCTTTATAAATCCCGTTTTCATTAATTGAATGAACATATGTGCTCCATTTTTCCCACTTTGTATTATTTAGATCGATTTTGTTGTGCAGCATGTGATTGCAAATTATTTTCAATTTGCTGTTGTCGCGCACGATTTGCTGTCATTTCATAATGGGTTTGCAAGCGCTGTAAAATGTACAGATCCCTGCCACCCAGATTAAATGCTTTTTCCAATGCCAATATAGATTCCTTTTCTTTACCCTGGGATAAAAGCAAAATCGATTTTGCTCTCCACACACGGTGATTTTTTTGATCGGCATTGGTAATGATATTTTCTGCTTCTACATATCGAGCTTGCTGAATATAGAACTCGGCAACCGAAATCTGTATTTCCAGATTAGCAGGTGATTCCTGCAGCGCTTGCATATAAAACTGTTCGGCTTTTCCTGAATCACCCATCTGCATTTTTTCGCCAGCCTGTTTAATCAAAGAAAAGGCTTCTTGATCATCAGCAAAGGAATTTTGTATTGAACAACAGATGCATAAAAGCAAACAGGTGATGACTTTATGGGAATTCATAATTCCTCCTTTCACTGAGGTTTTCCAAGTTGAACTTTAATAGTGGCCGTGCCGATATTTCCGGCAAAACCAGCAACAAAAAAGGTTAATAAATGTTCCTTTCCATCGAATATCTTCGGTCCCCAATTAAATGTATAGGGATAGTAGGAGACCTCGTTATCATGAATCAGTTGGTTATCCAAAAATAATACGATTTCTCCTCTTTGTGCTTCCATGACCATCACATCGTCTGCCATTAAATCAATCTTGATTGGATAAGACTTGTCAAATATATAAGCACCATTAGAATTCTTTTTAAGATCGGACGGCAAGGATAAGTTCAATTTAACATCACGAGCTTGGTCAACAGGCCGATAAGAATGCGGCGATAAGTTTTCTCGCAGTAAAGTTTCTTTGACTCGTTTTGTTACAGTGTTTTTTTGTTCAAAAGCTACTGCATATGAATTCAATTTCTGATCTTGAGGTCTTACCAGAATATGATTTTGGCTGAGTGCATAACCGAAACTACCAAACAATAAATTAGGATGTTTCGAAGAATCATAAACATGAGACGCATCATATCCATCCCAGATCAATTCATGTTCTCCAGCAGCAACCACTTTATTGTTGATCAGCGTATTAATAGCAAATGCTTTTGCAATACCCACACGCAACATATATCGGCCTGTTTTTGGAGCAGTAAATGTTAATTTGTGGGTTTCACTATTGTATTTGAGATTTTCAAGTAACAAACTTTCACCACCAGTCATATCGGTAAGGTCAAATGAAACTGTTTCCCCATCCTCGCCTTTTGCCTCAACTGTAAAAAAATAAGCTTCGGGTAAAACATCTTTCTGATCCAAATCCTTTCCATTCCAGGAAACGGCATGAGAACCCTTTGTCAATAAAACTGGTTGGCTTTGCCATATCAATCTGTTGATCGCATCGTATATTTTTGTGACAACTTCAGCAGGTTTACTGATTTGAAAATTAATCTGAACGTCTTCATTCTTGGATTTAACAATTTGTGGGGAAACGCTGACTTGTGTAATCGTCAAGGATTCCGCCAGTAGCTTGCCAGAGAAGAACAGAATGAATAATGTTATTCGGATGTTATACATTTAATTTATCCATGCCGGAGATCGACTTAAAACATCATCAGGCGTGATCGGATATTCCCGATTTGTCGAAAGCTCTTTTAGCCAAATTTGTTTTTTGGAATCCGCAATTCGATAAAAAACGAAGGCTTTGCCATCAGGAGCCCATGATGGTTGCGCATCAAATCCTGTTGATTGGGTTATTTGTTGAGGCTTTTGATCTTTACCCAACATCCAAATGGAATAAGCACCTGACCCATTTGATGAATAAAGCAATACACCTCTTTGATTTACACAAGGATCAATGGAAGTCGTTTTAGCAATAGTGACTTGTTGGCTTTGCCTATTTGAAACAGCTACTTCCCAAATTTCCTGATTTTCATTGGGAACACCGGCGGAAAATAAGATCGCGTTATTGCGTGGATTCCAACTGGGTGTCAGTGCAACAGAAGTATTGTTGGTCAATTTAACTTTCTCTGTACCATCAATATTAGCGATCCATACCTCAGCATTGTCGGCCTGCAGCGATGTTGTAGAGGTATAGGCAATACGTAAACCATCATGAGATAACTTTGCATCAAATACTTCAAGAGCATCCAAATTAATGTGAGTCGATTTACCTGTTTTCAATTCTACAATTGACAGCGTCCCATCATTGCCATTGACCAACAAACGCTTGCGATCAGGAAACCAGGACACTCGGGTTTTATCAACCGCATCACGAGTTACCTGCTTATGATGCTTTCCATAACCATCCGTTATCCACACTTGCCAATAATCATTGGTATGCCTCAAATAGGCTATTGCCAAGTCCTGCGCTTGTTTTGCCCAAAGCAAAGAGGAATAAATCTGTAAAAACAGAAATACAAAAACATAAACTAATGAACGTTTATTGATACACACTTAAAGTCCCTCTGTACAAAGAACTTACCCCATTAGATGTGACTTTAATTGCAAACGTATAGGCTCCTTCCGTACTGCCGGTTATTCGTTGCGCAGAGTCGGGTCCGCTCAAAACTCCAGACCAGGTAACTTCATGTTCACCCGCGGGTTGGATTCCGCTAAACACATTAATTGCACTCGCATCATCAATATTTAAAATTCCTGGAGGCAATAATTTAATATCGACCTGAGCACTGCTCACTTCAAATAACTCAAGCGCATAACGTATTTTTGTAAATTGGCCATAACTTAAATAAATTAAATAGGGATCTGTTTTGACTTCAACATTACTTCCAGATCCTGAAATTTTCGGAAGTGTATCGTAACCTTCTACCAATATCGTATTAGGAGGAAAACGAAAAAATGCTGCGGTTTGACTCGCTGGAAATGTGGCAAGCGCTCCTGTTACTGGATCTCTACAGTCCCAATACATAATTGTGGTTCCTTCAGGCACAGGCTTACCGTTGACACCAAATGGATATATTGTTCCATTCGGTGTTGAAAGCTGAATACCAGCAGTGCCTGGTTGCGGTGCTGTTACTGAGAATGAAGCGAAAATATTACGCTTGGCATCACATTGGGTATTGATGGAGGTAAATGTAGCCTGAGTACTAATTGAAACAGCACTTTCATCATATCGACCATAGCGTGTGCCATCACTGCCAGTAATCACAAACAAATAACCAACATCTGTTACTTTGTTTCCTAACTGATCCCGACCATCCCAGTTCACAGAATTAACACCTGATATTCCATCAATCGTTAATGTCTTCACCGGAGTAGAAGTAATTCCTCCAGTAATACTGTAAATATTTACCGTCACAACACCTGGCACATTCATATTGAAATTAATTGTTCCGGATACATCGTTACGAAGGTTTACTACATTTTGAACGGATACATTGGCTATTGATAAATTATCAATAGTGACAGGTGAAGTCACGATGGATCTATTTCCAGCTAAATCCTGAACTGTTAGACGCACTGTATATTGGCCATTTGCAATGGAGGGCGCTCCCACTGTATTTCCAACGACCCAAGAGGCCAAAAGTGAATCATTAACATTATTAACGATATTGGACGCTAAATTATTCCACAAAACAGGTAATAAATTATTGGTATAGGCCACAGAATAATTTAAAAAGTTTTGATCATTCGCACTTCCATTTATCAGCACCTTATTCACATTTCTTTGCGGTATTAATGCAAGTAATGGATCCAGCTGCAACGTTGGCGCAATGGTATCAAGCACAAACTCTCTGTATAAACTAATTCCAGAGCGGCTTCCTGCTATCGTATGCACTCGTAATCCATAACGACCATCAGGCAGTAACTGTCCATTTACATCCAAACCATCCCATGACATTAAAGCATTGAGATCACTGCCGTTGTAATTGCGTACCAATTCCCCATTATTTAAATTCTGAACCGATACAGTCCATTCTGCAGTTTCGCTTAGCAATGACGTCAAGATCACATTGTCTTGTACAGTGTCACTATTGGGTGAAAAATAAGTGTTTGTCAGAGAGTGACTTTTGATTGTTGGTGCCAGTGAAGCAGAGGTCAAAACAGGAGAATAATTTAACATATTCCCTGTAAATGTTGGCGTAGCTGTTCCCCACCAGTTATTGGTTACATCCATTTTTACTGTAGGCGCAGCTGTGTAATTAGCTACATTAATATTTCGAGTTGTATTTGAATAGATATCGTTATTATTCAACACAGGTTTTGGATCCGTTAAATCATTATTGTTTCCATTAATATGAACGCCATATTTTGCATTACCTACAATTCGGTTATTGCTGAGCACGGGATTAGTGGTTCCATTAATATAAATGCCAATATCACACAATTGGATTAATGAATCCGTAATATTGACAACCGAGCTGGTTTTATCGATATAAATCCCATTAGATGCGTATTGCACAATTACATTGCTTAGAGAGACATTTGTTGCACCAGTATTTATTAATATTCCATTCCAATCGGATACGGCTGGCGATACTTCCACAGATGTAAATATTACCGGCTGACTGGATTCACCCAGGACATTTAGAGAACCGTTAATAGTTAGTTTGGTGCCTGAAAGAAATTTCAGAATAGCCCCAGGTTGAATTGTAAGGGTATTTCCAGTGGGAACTGTAACACTACCCACTATGTTGTATGTGGTGTTTGAAACCAGAATTGTATCGGGCAACTGACCCGCTAAATAATTACCTGCTGCAATTGTTCCATCTACCGCCAATAGTCCATTAATGTTAACTAAAGGCAAATTCGTCGCTGCCGGGCTATCATTCAGGTCATAAATTTCATTTGCCAATAAAGCAACATCGGTTGTTCCCCACCAGTTTCCTGTTGCATTTATTGTTAACTCATTGCTACCCGTTGGATAGCCGGTAGCGTCCAGATTATAGGTGGTATTCGTAAATATCTGATTGCTATTAATAACCGGCAAGGTTGTCAGTGTTGCTGCACTGAATTTAATTCCATAATTGTTGCCGGAAATAATATTATTACCATTCACTACTGGTGAAGAGTTTTTAACAACATACAATCCAGTTCCACAATTAGTTAATTTATTGCCTCGAATTGTGGGCGAGCTTGTATCTACGGTGATGCAGTAACCAGTATCATCTAAATTGTCGATAATATTGTTTTCGACAACTGACGTTGTTGCCCCTGCACTTTGCAAATAAATTCCGTCATTTTCAAATTGACGTATGGTGTTACCGTTTATTGATGCAGCAGCATTGGCAAGTAATATACCTCTATAGTTATATTCAATAATGGCATTTTGAATCACGGAACCAACAGAACTACTTCTGATCCAGATGCCTCTCCAATCATCTTTGTTTTGAGTGGCGCGGCCCGAGGTCAATACTACAGGACTGTTTACCGTACCTTGAACAAGTAAGGTACCGTCTACAACCAAATCAGATTTCCCATAAAACTTAAGAGTAGTTCCCGCTGGGATTGTGAGCGTTTTATTCGCTGCAACAAAAGTGCTGCCGATAATTAAATAGGTTTCACCTGATATAAAAGTAGTATCAGCATTAATAATCCCGTTTAAAAAATTGCCTGGAATTGCCGATCCATTAGGACCATCGAGAGGATTGCCAAAATCTACCGTCGGCAAAACGGCTGAATCGCTGTCATTATTCAAATCGTATATTAATCCCATGATTGTCGTGAGATTTGTTGTCCCCCACCAATTTCCTTTTGCATTCAATTTGAGTTTATTGCCACCGGTTGGATAATTACGAACATCAACGTTATTCGTGATATTAGCAAATATCTGATTACCATTAATAACTGGTAGAGTTGTAAGTTTTGCAGTACTGAATTTAATCCCGTTGTTGTTGCTGGAAATAATATTATTCGCGTTCACTACGGGTGAAGAGCTATTCACAACATATAACCCCGTTTCGCAGTTAATTAATTTATTGCCTCGAATTGTGGGAGAGCTTGTGTCAGTAACTACGCAGTAACCTGTGTCATTTAAGTTATCAATAATGTTATCTTCGATAAACGACGCTGTTGCGCCAGCCCCTTGTAAATAAATACCATCATTTTCAAATTGACGAATAGTATTACCACTAATTAATGCTGCGGCAGTATCAAGTAATATCCCACTTTCGTTATATTCAATGATCGCATTTTGAATAGTGGATCCAACAGAACCGTTTCTGATCCAAATACCTTTCCAGTCGCCTCGATTTTTAACGGCACGCCCGGAGGTTAATAAAACAGGATCGTTTGTAGTACCCTGAATATTTAAAGTGCCATCGACAACAAGATGGGATTCCCCATAAAATTTTAATGTGGTTCCCGCTGGAATTGTGAGTGTTTTGTTGGCCGAAACAAAAGTACTACCAATAATTAGATAGGTCTCCCCCGAAATAAAGGTAGTATCTGTATTAATAAGTCCATTGAAGAAAGTACCCGCTATTGCTGTTCCGTTGGGGCCATCAAGTGGGTTGCTAAAATCTACTGTGGGTAACACAGTTGAATCACTATCATTATTCAGGTCGTAAATTGAGCCCATTATTGAAGTGAAGTTTGTGGTTCCCCACCAATTTCCTTTTGCATTTAATTTAAGTTTGTTACCCCCCGTTGGGTAGCCTCTAACATCCACATTATCTGTGGTATTTGCCAATATCTGATTGCCATTAATAACCGGCAAGGTTGTCAGTGTTGCAGTTGTGAATTTAATTCCGTACTTATTGCCAGAAATAATATTATTGCCATTCACTAGAGGTGAAGAGTTATTAACAACACTCAACCCTATATTACAGTTAGTGAGTGTATTGCCAATAATGGTCGGTGAGCTGTTGGAAACAGTTAAACAATCGAGCGTATTATTTAAGTTATCAATAACATTGCCTTCTATTATCGATGCGCTTGCACTCGCCGTTTTTACATGGATACCGTCACTGCTAAAATAACGGATATAGTTATTCTTAATCTGTGCTGAGGTATTTTCGATAAAAATGCCATAAGTTGCATATTCAATATTGGCGTTTTCAATAATGGAACCTGTCCCTCCTTTAACCCAAATCGTTCCCCAATCACCTCGTGCAGGTGTCGCTCTCGCCGAAGTTAATGTCACCTTATTGCTGCTAGTACCTTGCACCAATAAAGTTCCATCAACGGTTAAATTATTGACTGTATGGAAACGCAATGTGGTTCCGGCAGGAATGATTAACGTTTTCCCTGACGGCACTGTTACCAGCCCCAAAACATCATAGGTTCCACCCGCCGTTAATGTTGTGGTGGCTGTAAATTGTCCCAATAGATAATTACCAGATACCGGGGAGCCACCCACTGCATCCAGATAATTGGCATAATCCACTGTAGGTCGGGTGGTTAAAGAGGCGCTATCACTCAGATCACTAATTGTTTCCGCAATCACATTGGGAGTAGTACTACCCCACCAGTTATTCGTTGCATTAATTCGAATATTTTGTGCACCTGATGGGAAACCGGTCGCAGTAATATTGCTAGTGGTATTACTAAAAATTTGATTGCCCGTGATAACAGGATTGGTTGTCAATGTGGATGAAGTAAATGAAATACCATTCACATTGCTGGTAATGACATTATTACCGGTAATCGATGGTGATGAGTTTCCGACAATCGATATACCTTTCGCACAATTAGTTAAGGTATTACCAATAATCGTTGGCGAGCTGGCATCAATTGTTAAGCAATCAAGAGTATTATTTACGTTATCTACAATATTGCCTTCTATTATTGATGCACTTGCACTCGCCGTTTTTACATAAATACCGTCACTACTAAAATAACGGATATGATTATTCTTAATCTGTGCTGAGGTATTTTCGATAAAAATGCCATAAGTTGCATATTCAATATTAGCGTTTTCAATAATTGAACCCGCTCCCCCTCTAATCCAGATAGTATTCCAATCACCTCGTGCCGGTGTAGCTCTCGCCGAAGTCAGTATCACTTTATTGCTGCTAGTACCTTGTACCAATAAGGTTCCATCAACGGTTAAATTATTGACTGTATGAAAACGCAATGTGGTTCCTGCAGGAATGATTAGCGTTTTTCCTGATGGCACTGATATCAAACCCAGAACATCATAGATTCCACCCGCCGTTAATGTTGTGGTGGTGGCTGTAAACTGCCCCAATAGATAATTACCAGGTACCGGAGAGCCACCCACCGCATCCAGATAATTGGCATAATCCACTGTAGGTCTCGTGGTTAAAGAGGTGCTATCACTCAGGTCACTAATTGTTCCCGCAATCACATTAGGAGTAACGCTACCCCACCAGTTGTTCGTTGCATTAATTCGAATATTTTGTGCACCTGATGGAAAACCAGTTGCAGTTATATTACTGGTGGTATTGCTAAAAATTTGATTGCCTGTGATTACAGGATTAGTTGTCAATGTGGGGGAAGTAAATGAAATACCGTTCACATTGCTGGTAATGACATTATTACTGGTAATTGATGGTGAGGAATTCCCGACAATCGATATACCTTTCGCACAATTAGTTAAGGTATTTTCAATAACGGTTGGTGAGCTGGCATCAATAGTTAGACACTGAACAGTATCATTCAGGTTATCAATAATATTGCCTTCTATTATTGATGCGCTGGCGCCAGATCCCGTTAATTTGATTCCATCCCCACTAAAATAATTAATCACATTTTTTTTGAGCAAAACAGCCGCACCTGAGACCAATACGCCTTGTACAGATGATTCAATAAAAGCATTTTCTATTTTGCTATTAATTGATGTGCTATTAATAACAATTCCACCCCACGCACCACGCGATGGTGTTGCATTACTGGAAACAAATCTAACTTTTGATGAGGCTGAACCTCTTACTGACAACGTACCATTTGCAACTATTTTTCTGGCAGCCGCAAATTTTATTTCAGTTCCCGGCTGAATAATTAATTTAGCGGTGGTTGGTACTACGAGGTCAGAACCTGTAACTAGATAGGGCTGCGCTGGAATACCTGGTGTTAGAACAACTGTACCTGATAAGGATCCACTTAGAGTTCTCGATGCTGTATTTTGATAGCTGATGTCCAGACTATTTGAATAATCACTAACAATTGAGCCACTGGTTGCGATAACAAAAATCCTGTTGTTTTCATCAACCAAAGGAACGTTGACACTATACGAACCATCGCTTGGCACTTGAGTCACTCCTTGCAATACATTGTTAACGTACACATTAACTGTTGAGTTGGCTGGGGCAGTACCCGTTAAAGGTAAAGGATTAAGAGTTGTATTAGAAAAGCCGGGATGATTTAGTGTTGGAGCCGGGCCGGTGTTAACCGTGGGTAAGGCTATATTGCCTACAAGAGCCTGGTTTATTAAGTCAAGATCGTTGTTATCAATAACGCCGTCACCAGCGCCTAGAGGATATGTATCAACTAATCTTCTTTCTAATTCTGTCGGCTCAATCTCTCCGGAAATAAACTGCTCAATCAGAATAATATCCTGAGGCAATAACTGATTGTCTTGTGCTGATCGAGGAAACACATCACCACCAATGTACTCCGCAGCATTCGCAAGAGCACTTAAAAACAGGAGTGTAAGCGCTAGAGTTTTAGAAGAAAAGGATGTACGGACAACTGAAAGATTCATACAAAATAGCTCCATTTGTTCCATGTATACATTGATTTAGTTCCAAGTTTCATACCAATATAGTTGAGCTCTGCATAGAATCATGCAGCTTTGCTGCTTGTCAATCCATAACGACTAAATTTCTTAATAGGAATACTGGAACTTGTTTTTGAGGATTAGTCAAGGTTAGACTAAAGTACGAGAGTATAATTGCAACCAGGAATCTTTTTATGTCAAATCGAGTAGGGATGATTTTTATTATTTGCCTCTGTTTTCTTCATCCATTTAATGCCACTCTGTCTAACGAACCTATTCAATTCTCTACCAAACCAGGGCTTGGTTTTGATAAGCAAATCTCAATCTGGCTTGTAGAAAAATATATTACGCCACAAAACAAAGTCATATTCTTTTCTGATGACAGGGTCCCAGAAAATACTCAATTATTTGATGAGAGCAGCGCTGTGTTTATGAGAACAGCCAACAAATCCACATTTGAACTACTAGTTGATCACTACAAATTGGAAGCTTCGTCATTTAAACATCTTAATAAACTGACTTTTGATATAGAAATAAATTTATGGATGCCTGATGAATTACAAGACTCTATAGCCGTAGAAAAAGCTTACAGGGATCTTCAGGAAAAATGGGGCAGGACAAATGTACCTCATCAATGTTACACAGAGTTTTTCAACGCTGTAGAACGTACCATCATAAAAAAACTTGCCTTAAATGACATTGGAAATCAAACCAAAAATCTCGCATGCTGGAAAGATGCTCTCCATCAAACCGTTACCTCGCCTGAAATGATCGTTCCAACCATCTCGATATCAACTCTTTTAGGGCATATGAATGCAGGTGCGAAAGCTGTATTTATCGATGTGAGAGAACCAGATGAGTTCGCTGAGAATCACATACCAGGTGCAATTAATCTTCAAATAAGAGATGCCAATCGAGAGACCACTTCCGAATTAAAAAACTTTGACGTAGTAATAGCTTATTGCATTAAAGATTTTCGTGGTTTTGAAATGGCACGAAAACTCAGATCTCTGGGGATTACTCAAGCCGTTATTCTAAGCCCATATGGAATAAAAGGCTGGATAGACAGTAATTTACCTGTTTTTCAACAGGGCAAAGTAGATGAAACCACTGCCGCTGAAAAGTTGAAAAAATGTATAGAACAGCAAAGTCAATGTAAGGGAACGTTGAGATGAACAAGTTAAAGCATAGAAACTTTCTTTTTTTAGTTTTTTCAACTATTCCTTTTATTGTATGGGCAATCAGTGTTGGAAATTTATTGGATTTTTTTGTATTAAAATATCCGCCGGGACAATTTATTTATTTATTTTCAAAGTTACTTGGCTTGTATGCTTTTTATTTTATGACGTTACAGTTAATACTGGGTTTACAAGGAAGAAGATCTCAATATTTCACCTACCATCCATTAGTAGGCGCAGCGACTGCTTTAACAGTTATCGGACATTTTACAACATTTATTTGGGCCGCATCACTTAGAACAAATCACTTGGTGATTGACACATTAGTCCCTACCTTTTCACATGGATTTTATAAAAGTGCAATTAGTTATGGCGCCATAGCAGGATATGTATTGTCAATAGTAATTGTTGCCGGGATATTACAAAGAAAATGGCACTTTTTCAAAATGCTCCACAAGTTGGCATGGGTCGTAGCAATACTAGGTTGGGTACACTCTTTCGCTATAGGTACAGAAACAAGATCCTCTATTATAATGGTGTTCTATATTTCTTTGCTTGGCTTGGCTCTTCTAGCTTTTGCTTCCAAGTATCAAAGTTCCATACCAATATTAAGATCCAAAAAGCCATCTAGCTCTTAAGACAGTACCAAAGCAAATGCGTAAAAAACATAGCCCAGCAATTTGAGGCATGAAGATAATCCTACCAATAGCTCAGTCCAAATATCTTGAATTGGTCACGATAATACCCAAGAAGTTGTCAACAAAAGCTTCAACGCAATTATCTATTTCACATGATACAAAAAGCAATCCTACCTGATCGCCCTGATCCCCACAGCTTCACGCAATTTTTCCAAAAAAGGTTTGCTGCGTTCGCGGGCTTTGGCGGCGCCTTGTTGTAATTTTTCTTCGATAAATGTTGGGTTTGCCAGAAGGGATTCGTATTTGTCTCTGGCTTCTGCAATATGGGAATTGATCAATTCGAACAATTGTTTTTTCGCTTCGCCCCAGGCAATTCCTTTGGCAAACTCTTCACGCATGTAAGCTGTTTGTTCAGTGGTTGCAAATGCTTGCCAAATTTGGAATACAGGTGCTGTATCAGGATCTTTTGGTTCACCGGGCTCAAGCAAATTGGTGAGAATTTTATTGATGGATTTTTTCAATTGTTTTTCAGGTAAAAATAATGGAATGGTGTTGCCATAACTTTTACTCATTTTTCGACCGTCCAAACCTTGCAATACGGCGACGTTTTCATCGACTTGTGCTTCCGGTAATACAAAATGTTCACCGTAATGATGGTTGAAACGTGCGGCTATATCGCGAGCCATTTCGATGTGCTGGATTTGATCTTTACCCACAGGCACTTTGTGCGCATTGAACATCAAAATATCGGCAGCCATTAAAATCGGATAAGAATATAAACCCATGGTAATTGCAAAATCAGGATCTTCATTGGCAGCAATATTGGCATCCACTGATGCTTTGTATGCATGCGCACGATTCATCAAACCTTTGGCGGCCATGCAAGTTAATAACCAACAGAGTTCGGGAATTTCCGGTACATCCGATTGACGATAAAAAAATGCTTTATCTGTATCCAAACCCAAGGCCAACCAGGTTGCGGCAATTTCGCGTGTGGATTGATGCACCATTTCCGGATCGTGACATTTAATCAGAGCATGAAAATCAGCGAGAAAATAAAAAGATTCCGTCTGATTGTTTTGACTGGCCTGAATTGCCGGACGAATAGCACCGACATAATTACCCAAATGGGGAGTTCCAGTAGTAGTGATACCGGTAAGAATACGTTGTTTGTTCATAAAATTTACTGACTATTTTGAATGGATATTATTGTTGTGGGTAATGTGATGCAGAATTTTTTAAAATACAAGCCTCATAACCCGCTTGTGTTAAGAGTTGAACAGCGACATTGGCACGACGACCTGAATCATCAGTGACGACATACAATACATCGGCTCTTAAATCTTTCAAATAATCCCGCAATTGTTTCAGAGGAATTCCTCGTGCACCGACTACAGATTGAATTTTGCGTTCCAACGGCAAACGCACATCAATAATTTCCCAGGTACGGGTAATTTTTTTTAATTCATCACCCGTAACAAGACGCTGCACAGGTTCTGCCAGCAACTCAACAAAATCTTCTTTTTTAAGTTGCATTAATTGCCCATCACTGCACATCTCAACTGTTGCATTACGGGTGGTATCACCTACCAACGCCTCTTCACCAAAATAATTTCCTACGCGCAAATGTGCCAACAGCTTTCCTGCTGCATCCAACACGTTGGCTGAACCTGATTCGATCACATAAAAGTAATCGCCGCGCTCACCGTGAGTAATCACTTTTTGGCCTTTTTTCACTTCAACTGAGACAAACCGTGCAAACAGTTGCCGAATGTTGGCCGGAGGTAATTTTCCAAATAATGGTGCTTCAATTAATGAGGACATCCAATCCTGCTCATCATCTTCAACAGGCTTGGAAGATTTTCCTGATTTTTTATTTTCTGCCGGTTTGGAATGACTTTCACTCCAGGCCATCACCAGATCCAATTGATCACTATCAACCAACAAAATTTTAACCGGTGTTTTGGTGATGCCGGTATGCAGGGAAGGTTCAGTATTATTGAGTGCCTGCACTGCCCTGTCACTGTCTGAGGTCACTTCAATTGAACTGAATGACGCATCAATTAAATCCACCTGACCTTCTACCAAAAATAATTTTTCTTTTATCGAATGACTGCGTTTGAACAGAATACTGCCTTTGGGAAATTCCTTTACCGCAACCCTGCTCGCCAGTTGCGAAAGATAATCCTTATTCAAGGTATTTAAGGGACTAAATTGTGATAGCTGCTTCAATTCAATACTCATGGATACAATCTCTAACTTAATTTCACTTTTCCGGAAAAAAATTGATTGGTAACCCTGTAGAGATACCAGGCATCATCTTTCCCCGCGATTTCACGAATGGAATGCATAGCAAATGTTGGCACCCCAACATCAACAGTTTTGACTCCCACTTCCGACGAAACAATCGGCCCGATTGTGCTGCCACATCCCATATCTGTTCTTGCAACAAAGGTTTGCACAGGAATTTTTTCCAATTCACACAGCGCGCGAAATAGCGAAGCAGTATCACTGGTTGTAGCATAACGCTGGTTGGCATTAATTTTAATCACCGGACCTTTATTGAGTATAGGGCCGTGGTTTTCATCATGCTTATCCATAAAGTTGGGATGCACACCATGTGCATTATCAGCAGAGATCATCAATGAACGATCAATAGTTCGCGCTCTTTCTTGTGAGTCGGTTAATAATCTTTCCAAAAAATGTTGCAGGAAAGGACCTTTGGCGCCACAACAGGATGTACTGCCTACTTCTTCATGATCTGTCGCAATAAACAGTGCTGATTGCCAACTATCTGCTTCAAGGATAGAACAGAATCCAAGATAACAACTGAGTAAATTATCCAAACGTGCGCTAGCTATGAACTGCTTCTCAAACCCGACCAAAGAAGCAGGTTGTGTGTCGTATAAACTCATCTCGTAATCCAACAAGTTGACGTCAGACAACTCCGGATACTCACGCTCAAGTAATTTTTTTAACAAACCTTTAAAGCCTGTTGTGGCCTCATCGGATTGCAATAACACCGGCACTATATCTTTTTGCGGATTGATCGAACGACTGTTATTGGCTTCGCGATCAAGATGAATGGCCAAGCTTGGGATAAACGCAACCGGCTCTTTAAAATCCAGCAATACACTGCCCAACTGCTGGTTGGCATTCTGATAAGTCACCCTGCCTGCTATTGATAAATCGCGATCAAACCAGGGAGCCAAAAGTGCCCCGCCATACACTTCCACTCCCAATTGATGATAGCCACGTCGATTCAATTCAGGCTGGGGCTTTACCTTGAGGCAGGGACTATCCGTATGGGCGCCCAGCATTCTGATTCCTTGTTCAATCAATGAGTTAGATCCATATTTGAAAGCAATCAGTGAAGAGTCATTACGGCTAATGACATAAGATTTTCCGGGATCCAGCCGCCAGGCATCCGACTCGCGCAAGGCAATAAAACCGGCATCAACCAATTTGCGTTTCATATAAGCAGTTGCATGAAACGCAGTAGGAGCGGATCGCAAAAATTTCAGCAATCCCTGATTAAAATCATCAAGGGCAAGAGGCATAACTGACTACCTGATTAATCGATTTGAATTTGCCGGCGAGCTGCCGGCCGCTTTTGCCAGGAAACACTATCGCGCAAGTATACAGGCTGAGCCGAAAGTATCGACTCTGTCTGACCTTTTGCTACCAATGCCGCAGCAATTTTAACTATAGATGCTGCTGCAGGATAAATATCCTGTTGCTTGATAACCGGATTTACTTGCGACAAGGTCGGATAATGCCAACCCTGCCCCAATGCGGCAAATTGATTATCAAAACCCGTAATATTTTTTGACGCGATTAAAAATTCAGGTGCGCTGACAACTTCTTCACCAATCAACAGGGGCAAATCTTTTTCAATTTGATAAAGTCCCCAATAAATTTCGTTCATGCGCGCATCCAGACAAACCACCAATGGCAGATTCGTATCTGGTGACTCTGTATGAAAAGCCAAGGCCATGGATGCCAATGTCGATACAGGGACTACTGGCAAATCTGCACCGAAAGCCAACCCCTGAACCACGCCCATGCAAATACGCAAACCGGTAAATGAGCCTGGACCGCGACCAAAAGCAATAGCATCAAGACGGGAAAGAGGAATCTGTGCTGCTGCCAGAATTTGATCGACCATGGGCAACAATCGCTGCGTATGGGATTTGGCAGCTAATTCAAATTGCTGATTAACTTGACCATCGATATACAAGGCAACCGAGCAAGCATCCGTTGATGAATCCAGACCAAGAATAATACTCATAAGATTACACTCAAAAAAAACAGGCTCCCGCAGGAGCCTTGTTCATCAACATGATTGAAATCAGGATACGACTTTCAATACCTGTTGGCGGATAGCATCAACTGCCCCTATACCATTGATACGGGTATAACGGGTTTTTGCTTTACCACTGGCAGATAATTTTTGATAAAAACCGACTAGAGGTTCTGTTTGATCGTGGTAAACGGATAAACGTTTGCGAACAGTTTCTTCACTGTCATCCACACGTTGAATCAAAGGCTCACCGGTAAAATCGTCGTGGCCTTCGACTTTCGGCGCATTGTGAATGACATGATAAACACGGCCTGAAGCTTCATGCACACGGCGACCACTCAAGCGCGACACAATTTCTTCATCGGGTACAAAAATTTCAATCACATGATCAATTTCAATACCGGCGTCCAGTAAAGCTTCAGCTTGTGGAATGGTGCGGGGAAATCCATCAAATAAGAAACCTTTGGCACAATCATTGGACGCTATACGCTCTTTCACCAACGCAATAATCAAATCATCAGACACCAATCCACCGGCCGACATAATATCCTTCGCCTGAAGCCCCAAAGGAGTTCCCGCTTTTACTGCAGCCCTTAACATGTCACCCGTCGAAATTTGCGGAATACCAAAACGTTCCATAATCAACTGCGCTTGCGTTCCTTTACCTGCGCCGGGTGCGCCCAACAGAATAACTCTCATTGCGGAATGCTCCTTAGCAATACTTTCTTATTGTGTAGGTCACTAATAGAACGGCCCTTACACGCGGAATATCAATGGCAATGCCACATAAAAAGAGGCGTTAGGATACGCGGACGAATACACAATCACAATAAGTTGCCCGAGTCAGCTCAAAAGTATTTTGCATTAACAGGACACAAAGCTGTTTCTTGCGAGAATTTTATAAAAATCATCCTCCATTTGTTGTAGATTGAAAATATTCATCCTACAATTTCAACATCATACAAATAACAATAGGATAAAACATGAGCAGCAAGATAGACATTGACGATATCGACCGCGCAATATTGCGGGCACTTCAACAAAATGCCGATTACTCAATGGCTGATTTGGGTAATCTGGTGGGACTTTCACACACACCTTGTTGGCGACGACTCAAACGACTCGAAGTCGAAGGCATCATCAAACATAAAGTGACGCTGCTGGACGCAGCAAAATTGAATCTTGGCGTTACGGTTCACGCTTACATCACCATCAAACATCACCAACAGGATGCACTGGAAGCATTTGAAGCGGCCGTTTCCGAAATACCGGAAATTGTTGAGTGTTATTCCACCAGTGGTGACAAAGATTACGTATTGCGTGTAGTCGTTGAAAGCGTTGAACACTATGAAAGGTTAATGAAAACCCAACTAATTAATTTACCCAATCTGGGTTCGATTAATTCTGCATTTGCGCTAAAGCAAGTGAAATACACTACTCAGCTACCTATTTAAATCAGGGGCTATTTACATCACATGATTATTTTGCAAAAAGAATTTCGATTAAAACCCAGACCGAGAGGCTTTCATTTAGTTACTGACGAAATATTGCAGCACATTCCGGAACTACAGCAAATCCAAACCGGTTTGATGCACCTATTCATCAAGCATACCTCAGCTTCTTTAAGCATTAACGAAAATGCCGATCCAACCGTGCGCAAAGATTTTGAAAATTATGTGAATCGTCTGGTACCGGAAGATCAAACCTATTATTTACACATGGATGAAGGCAGTGATGATTTACCTGCACACATCAAATCCAGTTTGTTTGGTTCCAGCGTGACAATTCCTGTTACATCCGGCCAATTAAACCTTGGCATATGGCAAGGTATTTATCTGGGCGAGCATCGCAATCAGGGCGGAGCCAGACAAATTGTCGTAACACTGCAAGGACATTGATTCGTAGCATTCAGTGACAATTACCTGCTTGAACTTTTCTTAACACTCATAATCTACAAATGCACTTATGATGCAAATCGCTCCCTGAATACTCGACGAGAAATCTATGCGACTGAGCCTGCTGCTGGTGTTTTTAATTGCAACTGAAGCATTCAGTAACGAAAAAGCAGAAACTGCAGAGTTAAATCTAAGCCTCGTTAGCAATTGCGATACCATTCCTGAAAACGGCAATTTTTCAGCCGGGATTTTCTTTAAATTAAACCCTGGCTGGCATCTTTACTGGAAAAATCCCGGTGATACAGGTTTGGCTCCCGTTATTAATTGGACGCATCCAAAAGAAATTTCACCCGGCGAGATTCAATGGCCAATACCACATTTAATTACAACAGATTCAATTTACAACTTTGGTTATTCTGACAGCCTTTTGCTACCGGTTCCCATGACATCGCATAATCTGCATCAGGAAAAGATTGAACTATCAGCCAAAGTCAATTGGTTGGTTTGTAAAGATATTTGTATTCCTGGCAGCGCGGAATTAAAAAAACAATTTAATCGCACAGACTCATGTCAACAAAATAATCATCAAACTCTATTTAACGAATGGCAAAAACACATACCCGAAACACTCAATTTATTGGATGCCAGTGCAAGGATTGTTAACAACAAATTTCAACTGGAAGTTTATTTTGCCAAACCCATTTTTCGAGATGCAAAATCGGTCGATGTTTTTATAGAAGATGTACAGGTGGTTTCTTACGCTCCTGATCATAGCGCACGCTGGAAGCATAATTGGATGCAATGGACACAGGAAAAAAATGATTCTTTTACTGATCTACCCACCAATATCAATGCTGTTATTGTGGTTGATCATCAACGCAGTTATAAAATCACACTATCAACTCTGGAGAAATTATGATGAAACAATTATTAAAAGTTTTAGCCTTTTCGCTTATTTCCTTACCTTGTTTTGCTTCAGTGAATCCAGGTGAACCTGCGCCGGATTTTACTTTAACGGACAGCAACGGCAAAACCCATTCTTTGTCAGAATTCAAAGGTAAAAATGTTATTTTGGAATGGACCAATCACGATTGCCCTTTCGTAAAAAAACATTATGAAAGTAACAACATGCAAAATCTGCAGAAAAAATACACCGAACAAGACGTGGTTTGGTTATCGATTATTTCATCAGCAGAAGGCAAACAAGGTTTTGTTTCCGGTGAAAAAGCCAATGAGTTAACAACATCACGCAACGCCCACCCAAGTTTTGTATTATTTGACCCAAAAGGCACCGCAGGAAAAGCTTACGGTGCAAAAACAACACCTCACATGTACATCATCGATAAAGAAGGTAAATTAATTTACAAAGGCGGGATTGATAGCATTAAATCTGCCGACAAAGCCGATATAGCAAAAGCAACCAACTATGTCGATAAAGCCATGACTGAACATCTGGCAGGAAAACCTGTATCAGAAGCCAATACTGCTTTTTATGGATGTGGCGTTAAATATTAAGAAAACCAAAAGCCATTCCGATATTGTCGGAATGGCTTGAATAAAAAATCAAATTTTAAATCTCGATAGCAACTGCTTCATTTCCAACGACAACACATTTAATTGCTGACAATGATCTGCTGTTTTTGAAGCATCTTTTGCGTTGCTAACTGCAATATCATTCAACTGCACCAAATTGCGATCAATTTCTGCTGTCACTGCACTTTGTTCTTCTGCTGCAGTTGCGATTTGTATCGTCATGTCCGAAATAGATTTCACACCGGAACCCACACTGGATAAAGAAGACCCGGCTTCGTTTGCAGATTTCACTGCGTCCTGAGTCATACTATTACTGGAGTTCATCGCATCCACTGCACCTTGCACACCATTCTGCAATTGGCTCAACATGTCCTGAATATCCTGGGTTGATTGTTGCGTGCGACTCGCCAATGTTCTGACTTCATCCGCCACAACCGCAAACCCCCTGCCCTGTTCGCCCGCTCTTGCCGCTTCAATTGCCGCATTAAGTGCAAGCAAATTGGTTTGATCAGCAACACCTCTGATCACATCAATAACCGAAGTTACCTCTTTCGCTTGCTCTTCCAAACGCAACATAACGTTAGCCGTTTGTTCAATGCGACTCGATAAATTTTGTACGCGATCCACTGCATTATGAATTCTTTCCTGAACCTGATCCGTCACATCGGAAACCTGACGGGTATGCTGCGCAGTATCACTGGTATTGCGCGCCACTTCCTGAATTGCCATAGTCAATTCATTTACCGCTGACACAACCGAACTGATTGCAACCGATTGATTTTCTGCAGCACGCTGACTATTAAATGCAACACCGGTCATGGCATCAGCCGACACTGCAACCTGGCTGGCGCTGTTAATAATGCTTTTAATCAACACTTGCAGCTTGCTCATAAAACGATTGACGTTAGCTGCCAAAACACCAAACTCATCACCACGTGTTTGATCGAGACGAATCGTTAAATCACCATCACCGTCTGCAATATTTTCGATTCGATTGCTGACTTCTTTTAATGGACGAATAACAAGCAAAGGTAAGTTGTATGCAGCAAGCGCCGTGATCAACAATGCGAAACCTGCAATTAATGCCAAATTGAAACTGATATCGGATTGATCTTGTTCGATAATTTCAGAAAGCTCATCAACTTGTTTCAAACGTTTTTCTTGCAATACATCAATATAATTTCGCAGTTCAGCAAAAGCAGTTTGCGCGTTACCATAAGACAGCGATCGCGCTGATTTACGTGAATCTTCATCACCTGCCTTTGCCAAATCAACAACCTGATCAGATAATTTTTTCCATTTATCAAAATACTGTCGATATTGTTCACGCTCTTTTTCAGTTGGCTGACTTGAAAGATCCAATGCTTTGTTAATCCGATCCAAAGCCTGGCCAGCATTTTCATCATGCTCCTTAACCAGCGCATCCCCATCAGACACAGCCTGATAAACTAAACTCCGCTCTGCCATCACCGACTGATAAAGATCACGATCAGCCTGAATCATCAATTGAATTTCCTGAAGATTCACCCTGGCGATAGTCTGTGCATAATTCCCCAACTTCTGACTATTGGATATCGCATAAAACCCCACAACCAACACCAATAAAACTAACAAAACCAAAGGAAATGTGAGTTTCCAGCGAAAGCTTAACTCTTGATACCAGCCCATTTTCACACCTGTTTTTATAGGGATTGTCACCAAAGTGTAGCTGCTTATGGGAAATGCTCGAGATATTGATAGAGATTTTTTATAGGATGAAATATGCGCCATCCAACTGCTTTTGACGCGCTTCAATTTATAAGCTGCCTGTGCGGCAGTGAATGTCCTCTTTAGGTATCGGATTGGTCTCGATAGTTTCTAAGCTGCCTGTGCGGCAGTGAATTAATTTGTGTTTGCGCACTCTGTACCCTTTATTTTCTAAGCTGCCTGTGCGGCAGTGAATATATCGAATCGAATCCTGAAGAATTGGAAGAATTTCTAAGCTGCCTGTGCGGCAGTGAATTATGCATTACTACAAATTTAACATTGCAGACTTTTCTAAGCTGCCTGTGCGGCAGTGAATACTATCGCTCTGGCCAAGGCAGGCGAGGTCAATTTCTAAGCTGCCTGTGCGGCAGTGAATAAAGCACTTAAATATTAGTATTGACTGGTATTTTTCTAAGCTGCCTGTGCGGCAGTGAATCAACACCAGTAACAGAAGCAGTAGAGGCAACATTTCTAAGCTGCCTGTGCGGCAGTGAATGTTCGTTGCTCAACAAGCCGATGCGATCAAATTTTCTAAGCTGCCTGTGCGGCAGTGAATTTATTTTGGCGGAAAGTATTTTTTTTCGAACTTTTCTAAGCTGCCTGTGCGGCAGTGAATCTTTTTCGCTGCGATCTTCTAAGCCTGGAATTTTTCTAAGCTGCCTGTGCGGCAGTGAATACCTGCCCCAATCAAAGCAGCGACCACAGAAGTTTCTAAGCTGCCTGTGCGGCAGTGAATCGCTACCACTCTTTGCAGCTGCGCTACAATCATTTCTAAGCTGCCTGTGCGGCAGTGAATGCCAGCCGCTATCGTAACTATCGGAATATTGTTTTCTAAGCTGCCTGTGCGGCAGTGAATCAAACCCTGGCGACACTGTTCCCGTCCGGCTGTTTCTAAGCTGCCTGTGCGGCAGTGAATACCATCAGAATCAAAAAACATTTTGCCGTCATTTTCTAAGCTGCCTGTGCGGCAGTGAATCTGATATAGCAGGCACTAACGCCGCATTCATCTTTCTAAGCTGCCTGTGCGGCAGTGAATGGATGGTGCTGAAGGTGTCACGGAAGCGGCGATTTCTAAGCTGCCTGTGCGGCAGTGAATAGCTGGAACTTTACTGGTTATTTGCGCTTACATTTCTAAGCTGCCTGTGCGGCAGTGAATTTCCGCTTCTGCTTTCAGCAACGGCGATAACATTTCTAAGCTGCCTGTGCGGCAGTGAATTTTTGTTTAGTAATCCATTATTTCAATAGATCTTTCTAAGCTGCCTGTGCGGCAGTGAATCAGGGCGGCGAGACATCAAATTAAATGTATCATTTCTAAGCTGCCTGTGCGGCAGTGAATGGATTTGGCTGAAATCAAAACATTTTCTGCGTTTTCTAAGCTGCCTGTGCGGCAGTGAATTTCAATATCAAAACCAATGTTGCTGATGGGCCTTTCTAAGCTGCCTGTGCGGCAGTGAATGATATTTTTGGATAAATACCCGCGTTTCTGTCTTTCTAAGCTGCCTGTGCGGCAGTGAATAGTTTTTGTCTTATCGAATTTAGAGCCGTAGGTTTCTAAGCTGCCTGTGCGGCAGTGAATGAAAAAGGCCGTCTGATTAACAATTTCTATATTTTCTAAGCTGCCTGTGCGGCAGTGAATTGGTCGAGGAGCGTGGCAGACCGCTCGGCCTTTTTCTAAGCTGCCTGTGCGGCAGTGAATAAGGGCCTTTCGGCCCTTTTTTGAACTTTAAATTTCTAAGCTGCCTGTGCGGCAGTGAATCCGCAAAGTTTGGTCTGCAAGTATTTTCTGTTTTTCTAAGCTGCCTGTGCGGCAGTGAATGATTTTTGTGACTGTAGAGGGCGGCACGGCCGTTTCTAAGCTGCCTGTGCGGCAGTGAATGACTAACCTCCCCACACTTAACCCGCCAAACTTTTCTAAGCTGCCTGTGCGGCAGTGAATAAGGCAATTGTTCCAGGGGTGATTTTTCTGTTTTTCTAA
This sequence comes from uncultured Cellvibrio sp., assembly GCA_946481095.1. Next base: position 1,564 of record CAMLML010000023.1, on the reverse strand, counting down.
GCTGCCTGTGCGGCAGTGAATGGCGGTTCAATGAATCCGGATATTTGGATATTTTTCTAAGCTGCCTGTGCGGCAGTGAATCCACCCTAAAATTCAGAGACACAAAAGAACCATTTCTAAGCTGCCTGTGCGGCAGTGAATTCTCTGATGGCCGTCTTGGTTTGTTTATTGGTTTTCTAAGCTGCCTGTGCGGCAGTGAATTTTTTCTTTGCAGAGGGATTTTTTAATTGATTTTTCTAAGCTGCCTGTGCGGCAGTGAATCAATACCAATAGTTACAGGATCCCCTTTCTGTTTTCTAAGCTGCCTGTGCGGCAGTGAATGACGCCGCGTGGAATTTCAAACGGGCATTGAATTTCTAAGCTGCCTGTGCGGCAGTGAATAAGGTGCCTTCGGCTTTGGGTGATACGATGATTTTCTAAGCTGCCTGTGCGGCAGTGAATCAGTATTCACCTGATAAACAAATTCTTCAGGCTTTCTAAGCTGCCTGTGCGGCAGTGAATCGTATGCAGATGATCTACAGGAAGAACCTAAATTTCTAAGCTGCCTGTGCGGCAGTGAATTATTTTGAATTTTGTTAATGCAAAGCCAAGCTTTTCTAAGCTGCCTGTGCGGCAGTGAATATATCTCAGCCTGCATTTCTTCATATTCATCATTTCTAAGCTGCCTGTGCGGCAGTGAATTCGCGATTCAAATTCATTCGCAGAGCCTGACTTTTCTAAGCTGCCTGTGCGGCAGTGAATAATAAGTTTCATATCAGAGCAAGTTAGCGTAATTTCTAAGCTGCCTGTGCGGCAGTGAATCAGGAAATACGGGGGAATTATCCAGGCGACAATTTCTAAGCTGCCTGTGCGGCAGTGAATAATTTAACCAACCCCGCCGGAGAAAAACCATGTTTCTAAGCTGCCTGTGCGGCAGTGAATTGCTGCCGATTTTTATCAACTGGATTTCGCAGTTTCTAAGCTGCCTGTGCGGCAGTGAATACGAGTTTTTTTCGAATAAACAAGGCGTTGTTTTTCTAAGCTGCCTGTGCGGCAGTGAATGACTGGGACAAAATCGACGACTTGTTCAGTGATTTCTAAGCTGCCTGTGCGGCAGTGAATCGACGAATTGACTTTAATTTGCGGCGTACACCTTTCTAAGCTGCCTGTGCGGCAGTGAATCTGGAAGTGAGGATCCAATAGATTTTTTTGCATTTCTAAGCTGCCTGTGCGGCAGTGAATATCAATCGCAATTTGTGTAAACAATTCTAAAATTTCTAAGCTGCCTGTGCGGCAGTGAATGATATCGTAATTTGCACAATTAAAACCCACGATTTCTAAGCTGCCTGTGCGGCAGTGAATCAGAAATAGATTTTATTCCGTGCCTAATTGACTTTCTAAGCTGCCTGTGCGGCAGTGAATTGTCATAATCAATGTCGTCCGGAAAACTTTTATTTCTAAGCTGCCTGTGCGGCAGTGAATAACTCTGTTCATACTTTAAAACCTTTTTGTATTTTCTAAGCTGCCTGTGCGGCAGTGAATCTTGATCGTCTGGCGAGTGTTCAGCGGGTTATTTTCTAAGCTG
>CAMLML010000022.1 GCA_946481095.1 uncultured Cellvibrio sp. | reverse complement strand
CAGTAAAAATAAAAAAAGAGCCAACTGGCTCTTTTTTTATTGGTCAAGATTAATGGCTTTGTTTGCTGCTTGCACTTGCTCTTTGCACCAGTAAATCTGTATAGGCTATGCCGATTGCTGAAACGATAAATGACATATGGATTATGGTTTGCCACATAACACCGTCGGCTGTGATTTTTACGCAAGCATCCACTTTGTCTTTGTATTGTTTTAATTTAATAAGCTCATCGCAAGGTATACCGATGTAACCTGCCTCAATAAAAGTTTTCAAAAGGTGAATTGATGATATGCCGATAATTGCCATCGCCAGTTTTACTTTGAGTACAGTTGCGTTGACATGGCTTAACCATTCAGGTTGATCCGGGTGGCCATTCAAGCGGAGGCGTGAAACGAATGTTTCGTAGCCACCGACAATAACCATCACTAACAAATTTGAAATCATCACTACATCAATCAGCCCTAGTACCAGCAGCATGATTTGTTGCTCGCCCATGGAGCCTACATCGGTTACCAGATGAGACAACTCTTTCAAAAACAAAAACACATAAGCACACTGCGCAACAATTAACCCCAAATACAAAGGTAATTGCAGCCAGCGGGAACTGAAAATAATTTTGGCTAGAATACCTGTTGGGCGATCATCGAGTCTTTCGTTCATTACTACACCTGTTTATTGGGCAAGGTTAAAAATCTGCGCCAATATAATGAGGCGTAATAGCAAAACACAAGCGCTAATTAAAACGCCCAGCCCAATTGCAAGCCTCCGGCTTGAGTATCGCCGCCACTGGTGTAAGCAAGGTCCACTACAAAACGCCTCAGGCGCCAGCCGATGCCAACCGAGCCATAATTCCCGCCGCCTTCAGCTTGATCTGTTTTGTAACCTGCTCTCAGGGCGAGGCTGTTGAACAAAACATATTCGGCGCCAATGCCGAGTTCCTGCGTACTCATCTCTGTTGCCATGGGCGTGGATTTTTCAAGGTCATAATCAATGCCGACACTCAGGGCATTGTTGACATAGGCAACGCCCATACGATACCGCGGGCTCAGTTTGACTGATGGTCCCTGAGTGGGTTCGCCGGTTACGGGGTCGGGTTCGCCACGGGTTCGGAAGGATTTTTCGAACAAGTCTTTGGCTGCCAGGCTGATGATGAAGTTGTCGTAGACCTGAGCGGAAATACCCAGATCCATGTTGAAGCTGGTATGAGTGGTCAAGGTATCTGAAAAGCTGTCTTCTAATGCCGGGTCAGTTTCGGTGGTGAAGTCTACCGAGTCGCGATAGGCATCCACACGCATTAATTTGGGGGTGATGCCTATGGCGATTTTCTGGTTGCCTATATCAAAAGCTTTACCCAGCGCGACACCCCATTCGCCAATCGCCAACGCCCCGACATCAGCAGATGAAGTCAGGTCGGTGGTCAGGTCAACCAGATTACCCGTGCCGTCAAAGATATCGGGATAAGCAGCGCTGACAGTAGCCGGGTCAGCCCCGGCAGCAACCAGATCCATGGCCTCAATATAACGATCCAGTTGCGCCAGATCCGCTTCGGTTACTGTGGAGCTGCCTGCGGCCAGAAAGCGTGCGCCGATATAAACTGCACCGCCTTCAAACATACTGGGTTCGCTGATCGACATGCCTGCAAAGCCATCCAGATTCAGGTCTTCATTGGCTATATCGTCAAGTGCGCTCCGCAGGTCTGTGGCGGTTTGTGATAATTCACTGGCAGCCAATTGGGTTTGCCCCTGGTTGTAGGCATTAATCGCATTGCTCAATTCATCATCAAGGTTATCGTCGTAGGCATCGACAGCGGTTTCTACCGAGTCGGAGACCTGGGCGACCAATACCGGCATATAAAAACGTCCATCGCGAGAATCATCCTCGTCTTTGTTATGCAGTCCCAGCAGGGATGGATTGTAAAAAGCCGCTTGTTCCGGTCTTCCAGCTGCAGTGGCTGCGCCACCCATAGCCAATGCCCGTGCATCATAAACACCGTAACTGATGGCAAAACTTGAGCTGGTCACCAGGGGTAATAACAGGCTCAGAAGTTTCATCCGGTGGTTAATTTTTTTCATTGTTTATCTCCGTCATACAGCGATCAATTCGTCAATCCGGCGCAGCTTGAGGCTGGAGTCATCTTGTCTATTTGCGGTAGAGTGCGTGGTCGTTTCGCCATACCTTTACCGAGATGTTCTATGCCCCGTTTTCGTTGGATTGCCGGTTTTCTTGTGTTGTTCAGTTTTCAGCTGGCGTGCCTTGCTGAAGCAGCCAACATTAATGGTGTTCGTTTGTGGCGGGCGCCCGATCATACCCGGTTGGTACTGGATCTGGACGCTCCTGTTCAGCATAGCCTGAGTTTGTTAAATCAGCCTGCACAATTGGTGATTGATATTCCCGGTGCAAACCTGAAAGCCTCTCTTGCCGATCTGCCATTAACCAATACGCCTGTCACTGCCGTTCGCGCTCAATCGACTGCCAATTCATTCAGGTTGATATTGGATCTTCGCGCTGCTGTCAGGCCTAACAGTTTTGCACTCAAACGTATTGGCAGTATGCATGATCGGTTGGTCATCGATTTATACGATCAAGTGCTTGATCCGAAACTCCAGACAGAAGAAATAACCGCTGTTTCCGAACAAAACCCGTCAGTGGCGCAGACTAATCCAGCGCCAACACAATTACCGTCATCTGGCGCACAGTCCGAAAAAAAACCTGTGGTTTCGCCTGCAGGAAATAAACGAAAAATTGTCATAGTGATTGATCCCGGTCACGGTGGAGAAGATCCTGGGGCAATAGGCCCAAGACGAGTTCGTGAAAAAGATATTACGCTTGCGATTTCCAAAGAGCTGGTTGCAATGATTAACGCACAACCCGGTTTTGTTGGAAAATTAACTCGCTCAACTGATTATTTTATTCCACTGAAAAAACGCCGCGATATTGCGCGTGGCCACAAAGCTGATTTATTTATTTCAATTCATGCGGATGCATTTACAAAAAGCTCAGCAAAAGGCGCATCGGTATTTGCACTTTCTCGTCATGGTGCAACTTCAGAAACGGCACGCTTTCTGGCGCAACGTGAAAATGAATCGGATTTGATTGGTGGTGTTGGCAATATCAGTCTGGATGATAAAGACGAAGTGCTGGCGGGTGTTTTGGTTGATCTGTCGATGACGGCAACATTAAATTCAAGTTTGCAGGTGGGGCATCAAGTCCTGACTTCAATGGGGGGGGTGGCGCATTTGCACAAGCGTCGTGTAGAGCAGGCTGGGTTTATGGTGTTGAAAGCGCCTGATGTGCCTTCAATTTTGGTAGAGACCGGATTTATTTCCAATCCGGATGAAGCAAAAAAATTAAATACACCGGCGTATCGCAAACAAATTGCCAATTCCATTTTCAAAGGTGTTATGCAATATTTTGCGCAGCATCCACCAGCTGATCTGCATGAAGCCGCCACGCAATTATCAGCTACTCCATCACCTGTGACCACAAACAAACCTGTGACAAAAACATCGGACAGAATTCATTTGGTTGTCAAAGGCGATACACTTTCATCTATTTCGTTGCGTTATAACGTCAAAACACAACGCATTATGCAATACAACAATATGAAAAATTCGGTTGTGAAGTTGGGTCAAAAATTAAAAATTCCGGCGAATTGATTAATCCTTGGGGTTTTATATATCTACGGACTGTCATCCCTGCGAAGGCAGGGATCTATTGGTTCGCTAAAGTGACTGGATTCCTGCCTTCGCAGGAATGACGCTAAATAAAATATGAATGATTATGCAAAAAATTAAATTACTCAGTCCGCGACTCGCCAACCAAATTGCTGCTGGTGAAGTGGTTGAGCGGCCATCATCTGTCATTAAAGAGTTGTTGGAAAATTCTCTGGATGCCGGTGCAACCCGTTTGGATATTGATGTTGAAGATGGTGGTATTAAATTAATTCGCGTGCGCGACAATGGCAGCGGTATTGATAAAGACGATTTACCATTGGCACTCAGCCGTCACGCTACCAGCAAAATTTATGAATTGGATGATCTCGAAGCAGTTGCGACCCTGGGTTTTCGCGGCGAAGCTTTGGCGAGTATCAGTTCGGTTGCACGTTTGGCATTAATCAGCAGCACGCAAGAAAATGATTCGGGTTGGCAAGTGGTCGCCGAAGGCCGCGATATGGAAACCCAGGTGTCGCCTGCCCCGCATCCGCGTGGTACTACGGTTGAAGTGCGCGATTTGTTTTTTAATACACCGGCGCGCCGAAAATTTTTACGCACCGAAAAAACCGAATACACTCATCTGGAAGATGTTGTAAAACGGTTGGCGCTTTCACGTTTTGATGTGGCCTTTAATTTACGACACAACGGTCGTGCAATTTATTCCTGGCGCGCAGGCGATACCCAATTGGAACGCGAGCGTCGTGTTGCACAAATTTGTGGCCCGGCATTTATGGAACACGCCGTTCATATTGAAATTGAACGTGGAAATTATCGCTTATGGGGATGGGTAGCTCAGCCTGCATTTTCACGCAGCCAAGCCGATCTGCAAAATTTTTATGTCAATGGTCGCGCGATTCGCGACAAATTGGTGGGGCATGCTGTGCGTCAAGCATTTCAGGATGTGTTGCATCACGGTCGCCATCCGGCATTTGTGTTGTATCTGGAATTGGATGCAGCAACAGTCGATGTGAATGTGCACCCGACCAAACACGAAGTGCGCTTTCGCGATAATCGTAATGTGCATGATTTTATTTACTCGAGTTTGCATCATGCGCTTGCCAATGTGCGACCTGAAGACACGCTCGAGCGTCAGCAACACTCCGCTGATTATTCTCAAGCCAAAACTGAAGGTATTGCGGCGGGAGAGTTTAAAGGCCAGGAGAATATCGGTTTTACGCATTCATCTACATCGAATCAAACCGATTTAAATTCTGATGCTTCGGTTGATTCCAATCGAGTGAATTCCGGTTCGTTTTATCAGCGCAATTATTCGCCATCATATTCAACCAGTTCATCCGTCGTGCGTGAACAAATGGCAGTTTATTCTGCTTTGCATCAATCACCACAAAATTTACCCGAATCACCCAGTGAAGATATTCCGCCACTCGGTTATGCCATCGCACAATTAAAAGGTATTTATATTCTCGCGGAAAATGCACAAGGTTTAATTATGGTAGACATGCATGCTGCTCACGAGCGCGTCACTTATGAGCGAATGAAATCTGCATTTAACGAAGGTGGAATCCATGCACAACCTTTGTTAGTCCCTGAATCTATTGCCGTCAGCGAAAAAGAAGCGGATTGCGCTGATAATTTTCAATCTATTTTTCAATCACTGGGTTTTGAATTGCAACGTGCAGGCCCCGAAACTTTATTGATTCGCCAAATCCCGATTATTTTACAAAGAGCCAAAGTCGAACAATTAGTTCGCGACGTTCTCTCCGATTTAATCGAACACGGCAGCAGTGAGCGCATCCAGCATCACATCAACGATATTTTATCGACAATGGCCTGCCACGGCTCAGTCCGCGCGAATAGAAAATTAACCATTCCTGAAATGAATGCGCTGCTTCGCGACATGGAAGCCACCGAGCGCAGCGGCCAATGCAATCATGGCAGACCAACCTGGTTACTTCAGTCACTGGATGATTTGGATAAGATGTTTATGCGGGGGCAGTGAAGATGGCTTCAATATTTCAATCACTTGAAGAAAAAGGTCTGCTCAAGTCACCACCAAAATTTTTGTCTACCAATGTTCAATACGAAGTCATTATGGGCTCTGTTGCCTATGGTGTTTCTGAAGATCATTCTGATATGGATGTGTACGGGTTTGCGATTCCGCCGCGTGATATAGTGTTTCCTCATTTACAAGGTTACTTGCATGGATTTGATCCCGAATTTGAATCGTTTAATCAATTTCAACAGCATCACATAGAAGACAAAAATGCACTTGGCGGCAAAGGTCGAAAATATGACATTACTATTTATTCCATTGTGAAATATTTTCGCTTATTGGCGGATTGTAATCCCAATATTATTGATTCTCTTTTTGTGCCACGTAGATGTGTGCTTTACACCACAGCGATTGGCGAAATGATTAGGGAGCGTAGGAAGTTATTTTTGCATAAAGGGTGTTGGGCTACTTTCAAAGGTTATGCTTACACGCAAATGCATAAAATGAAAACCAAGCAGCCGGAAGGAAAACGAGTACATTTAGTTGAAGAGTTTGGTTATGACGTTAAATTTGCCTACCACGTTGTGCGCTTGTTAAATGAAGTTGAACAAATCATGGCGGAGGAGAATCTGGAGCTGGATCGCAATAGCGATCAGCTCAAAGCAATTCGTCGTGGTGATTGGACTCAGGAACAAGTTGAAAATTATTTTTTTGAAAAGGAAAAACATTTGGAACATTTGTATTTGCAAAGTAAGTTGCCAGCACATCCGGATACAGCAGCAATCAAAATCTTGTTGTTGAATTGCCTTGAGCAACATTACGGATCTTTGGATACTGTTATTCAAGTGGCAGATAAATATGCGCAAGCCGTAAAAGATATTCAACGAATTGTTGATAGACTTTAATAGGGAAATTTACCATGAGTGTCATTTCACAAGAAAAAACAGCAGCTATTCTTTCACTACTTGCCGATATTGAGGCTGAACGAAATGTGAAAATTATCCATGCCGTTGAAAGCGGTAGTCGTGCATGGGGATTCCCATCAGTCGATAGTGATTATGATATTCGGTTTATTTATTATCACGAAAAAGAGTGGTACATAACACCCTTTGAACGAAAAGATACAATTGATATTTCCATACAAGGTGACCTGGATGCAGGCGGTTGGGATATAGGAAAATGTTTAAGTCTTTTATACAAAGGCAATGCAGTATTGCAGGAATGGTTAAATTCCCCTGTCGTTTACCGATCTCATATTGAAAAACATCTCGCTTTGAGAAATTTCGCTGCACAGGAATTTAATCCCGCCGCTGCCTTTTATCATTATATCTCACTTGCCAAACGTAAGTTTTTGGATGAAACAACCGCTAGCAATGCAAAATATTTTTTATATGGCCTACGTGCTGTGCTTTGCGCACAGTTTATTTGCGACCAAAAACAAGTCCCACCGGTGTTATTTGATATTCTGGTGAAAGCTTACATTCCTGCTGAAGATATTCCAGCATTGAATCAATTGCTTGAATATAAATCGATGGGTGGCGAAAAAGATAAATTGGTTATTTCATCCGGTCTTTGGAAGTTTGGGATTGACATGTTTGAGCGATTGCAATCAGTGAGTTTTGATCGTTTTAGGCATTCGGATCATGAAAATTACGAAAGAATAATGCGGTCGATGGTTTCGGGTGTTTGAAGTATTAAATCAATTGCGGGTTAAAGATAACTGGCTGCCCTTTGAAATGGTATGCTAGTGAATGGTTGTGGTTGATAAAAATGGGTGTAAATGGGTGTGTTATCGGTATGAGTGACTCATAATATCCATGCAAAAACGAAGTTGAACTTCTGTTCTTGCATAAATTCCCATATCAAATTACAGAGTGCCAATGAATAAAAAACCTCCCGTCATTTTCCTCATGGGACCCACCGCTTCCGGTAAAACCGATTTAGCTATGGCGTTACATGATCATTTGCCGGTGGAATTAATCAGTGTGGATTCGGCGTTGGTTTATCGGGGTATGGATATAGGTTCGGCGAAACCATCCAAAGAAGAATTGGAAAAATATCCGCATCGATTAATTGATATTCGTGATCCATCAGAGCCGTATTCGGCGGCAGATTTTGTTGCAGATGCCGAGCGTGAAATTGCGGATATTCATGCGCATGGAAAAATTCCGCTATTGGTTGGCGGAACTATGTTGTATTTCAAAGCATTGTTGGATGGCTTGGCGGAAATGCCGGAGGCAGATGCAGAGGTGCGTGCGAAAATTGAAAAAGATGCTGAATTACATGGATGGGCTTATGTGCATCAACAATTGGCGGAGGTTGATCCGCAAATGGCGGCGGAAATTCATCCCAATCATTCACAGCGATTAAGTCGTGCGCTGGAAGTTTTTTTAGTCAGTGGTAAAACCATGACGCAATTACGAGAACTGCAATCGTTGAATCAATCTGTCGGTTTTGCAACGCGATTTGATCTTAAACAAATTGCTATAGCACCACGTGATCGGCAATTGTTGCACGAGCGTATTGAGCAACGATTTAAAAAAATGCTGGATCAGGGATTGATTGATGAAGTACAAAGATTATTCAATCGAGGTGATTTGCATCTGGACTTACCTGCGATCAGGGCTGTTGGTTATCGTCAGGTGTGGGAACATATTGATCGCAAATTGAACCGTGAAGAAATGATCGAAAGAGGGATTATTGCGACAAGACAGTTGGCAAAAAGACAATTAACCTGGTTAAAAGGTTGGCCGCAGGAAGCATCAGCCTTGAATTGGCTCTATACTCAGGATGAACAAGGGAACTCATTGGCAAAAAAAGAAATTATCCGGAACGCCTTGAATTTTTTACAACCGGTAGCCATATAATAGTCAGGAGTTATTAATACTCTGTTCAGCTAACAATACTAACCAACAATATTTTATTTATCTCGAGGAGAGTAACCATGTCAAAAGGGCATAGTTTACAAGACCCTTACTTGAACGTATTGCGTAAAGAGCGCGTTCCTGTATCCATTTATCTGGTCAACGGCATCAAGCTGCAAGGGCAAGTTGAATCTTTTGATCAATTTGTTGTGTTGTTGAAAAACACTGTCAGTCAGATGGTATACAAACATGCCATATCCACCGTTGTTCCTTCCCGTGCCGTGCGCGTTCCTCTACTGAACGAAGCGGGCATTCTGGAAGGCGAAGAAGATGAGCAACCTGCTGATTAAGGCATAAACAGAGGCTATTACTTGTTTTTCGATCGTCCCGAATCAGGTGAGCTGGCGGTGCTGGTTCACCTGAATCTATCTCATGGGCAAGAGCCTGATGACCCTCGTGAGTTTGAAGAGTTGGTGTTGTCTGCGGGCGGTGATCCAGTTGCTTTCTTGACCGGCTCACGTGTAGTTCCCACCGCTAAATTTCTGATCAGTACTGGCAAACTCCAGGAACTGAAATCCCTGGTTGAAGAACACAAAGCCGGATTGGTTATTTTCAATCACACTCTGACACCCAGTCAGGAACGTAATCTTGAAAAAGAATTGCAGTGTCGGGTTCTGGATAGAACCGGATTGATTCTGGATATCTTTGCCCAGCGTGCAAGAACCTTTGAAGGAAAGCTGCAGGTTGAATTGGCGCAACTGCATCATCAATCCACACGTTTGATTCGTGGCTGGACGCATCTTGAGCGTCAAAAAGGTGGTATAGGTTTACGAGGCCCCGGTGAAACCCAATTGGAAACCGACCGCCGGTTACTGCGTAATCGAATTAGCATGATTGAACAGAAATTGGAGAAAGTGCGTTCCCAGCGGGAACAGGGCAGAAAGTCCCGGCAGAAAGCAGCCATTCCGACTGTGTCATTGGTGGGTTATACCAACGCAGGCAAATCCACGTTATTCAACCAAATTACAGGCGAAAACGTATACGCCGAGAATCAATTGTTTGCCACTCTCGACCCAACCATGCGCCGTATTGAATTGGCTGACATTGGTGGTGTCGTATTGGCGGATACTGTGGGGTTTATCAGTCATTTGCCACATAGATTGGTTGATGCTTTCAGAGCTACCCTGGAAGAGGCGAGCAACTCAACATTGTTGTTGCATGTGATCGATGCTGCCGCAGAAGAAATGACCCGAAATATAGAGCAGGTTGAGCTGGTGTTGGCAGAAATAGATGCAGCGGATTTGCCTCAGCTCAAGGTCTATAACAAGCTCGATTTACTGGATAATCGCAATCCTGGAATTGATCGCGATGAGTCAGGAAAACCTGTAGCGGTTTGGCTTTCTGCCAAATCGGGTAAGGGTTGCGATCTGTTGCAGGAGGCAATCATTGAGCTTCTGGGGACAGAAATGCTTGTCGGGCGCTTGTTGTTAACGCCGCAACAAGGCAAGCTGCGAGCTTTGCTTTATAGCCAACAAGCAGTCGCACAGGAAACTTACCGGGATGATGGTAAAACGGTATTGGAAATTCGTGTCCCTAAAAGTGATTTGTTGCGGTTGTTGAAAACGGCATCTGAAAATTTTGATGATCTGCAATGGGCAGATTAATCCTCTGAATTCACATTAGATTAGGAGAAACCTATGGCCTGGAATGAACCGGGAAAAGATAAAAACCCTTGGGGAAATCGCGGAGGAAATAACGAAGGTCCACCAGATCTCGACGAGGCGTTTCGTAAATTGCAGGAAAAAATAAATGGTCTCTTTGGCGGCGGAAATAAATCCGGTAATTCTGGAAGCTCCGGGGGAATGGGTGGGTTTTTTGTTGTCGTTATCGTTCTGCTTGCACTGATTTGGGTGGGAATGGGAATCTATCAGGTCGATGCCAAAGAGCGCGCCGTAGTGTTACGTTTTGGTGCTTTTTATGACATCGAAGATGATGGATTGAAATGGCGTATGCCACTGATTGATGAGGTCTTCATCATAAGCACTACATCAACCCGTCAATACACCAACACACAAAAAAGCCTGATGCTGACTAAAGATGAAAGTATTGTTGAATTGCCATTGGCGGTTCAATACAACATCAGTGATGTGAAAAAATTTGTGCTGAATGTTCGTGATCCTGAAATCAGTTTGCAACATGCTACCGACTCTGCAGCGCGTCATGTTGTGGGTTCAACCGAGTTGAACCAGGTGTTGTCAGAAGGGCGTGAAGCTATTGCGGTCGAAGTGAAAAAACGTTTGCAGTCTTACCTGGATTTATACGAATCAGGGATTCAGGTGGTGAGTGTCAATATTCAGGAATCAAGGCCACCGGAAGAAGTACGTGCTGCATTTGACGATGTTATTCGTGCAAAAGAAGATGAACAGCGCTCAGTGAATCAGGCTCAATCTTATTCAAATGGTGTAGTGAATGAAGCCAAGGGTAACGCGCAACGATTATTGGCAGAAGCGGAAGGTTATAAATCAGCTGTGATTTCACGTGCACAAGGTGAATCCAGTCGTTTTGAAAGTTTATTGGCGGAATACAAGCGAGCACCCGAAGTAACAAGGCAGCGTTTGTATCTTGAAACTGTGGAAAATGTAATGACCAATTCGTCAAAAGTGATGGTGGATGTGAAAGGCGGAAACAACATGATGTATTTGCCTTTGGATAAAATTATCACTAATACACCGACCAGAGTTTCCATACCTCAAAACAACACAACAACACTCGATGCGCCTGCTGCATCTGCACGTAGGGAGTTACGCTAATGAATAACAAATCTGTCATTTTTTTATTTGCTTTTTTTGCGTTCCTGCTGCTTGCGTTTAGCTCTATGTTTGTTGTGACCGAATACCAGCGTGCTGTGTTGTTGGAGTTTGGTCGCCTGGTAAATACGGATTTAGAACCCGGGTTGCATTTCAAAAAGCCCTGGGCAAAAGTTAAAAAGTTTGATGCGCGTTTGATGACCGCTGATGTGCGTCCGGAAAACTTTTTTACCAGCGAGAAAAAACGTTTGGTGGTGAGTTATTACATCAAGTGGCGCGTCAAAAATGTAGAGGATTATTACAAGGTAACCGGTGGTGATGAAATGCGCGCGGCTGATCTTTTGGCCAAACCTGTTGCTGACGGCTTGCGTAACCAGTTTGGTCGCAGAACATTGCATGATGTGGTTTCAGGAAAGCGCGATGAGTTGATGGCGGAAATTACGGAGTCCACCAATGAACAGGCAATTCGCGATATGGGCGTTGAAGTGAAGGATATTCGTGTGAAGCGTATTGACTTCCCTGAAGAGGTTAGTCGCTCTGTTTTTGATCGCATGGCCGCTGATCGTGAAAAAGAAGCTCGCGAATATCGTTCAAGTGGTACGGCGCAGGCTGAAAAAATCAAGGCGGATGCAGATCGTCAAAAAGCAGTTATCGAAGCCGATGCCTACGGTCAAGCCGAGCGTATTCGCGGTGAGGGTGATGCCAAGGCAACAGCGATATTTGCGGCTGCCTATTCAAAAGATCCGGAGTTTTATAGTTTTGTTCGCAGTTTGAATGCTTATCGAAACAGCTTTCAAAACAAAAGTGATTTGCTAGTGGTTGACCCCCAAAGTGATTTCTTCCGTTATTTGAAAGATCCTAAAGGCAGACAGTAATTCCCCGGGCAACAAGGATGTTGCCAAAAACCTTTTTAAATCTGCTATTCGAGTGTTGTTGTCTGACCAATGCTGATAGAATGCCGCAACCGAGCCAGAAACTCGGTTTTTTTATGTGTATTTGCCAGATAACCGCATTATTGAGCCATAGATGACATACGCTGATCGCTGGCTGTTGCCAGAAGGTATCGAAGAAATTCTACCTGCTGAAGCCAAAGCCATAGACAACTTGCGCCGCCGTTTGCTGGACTTGTACAGCACCTGGGGTTATGACATGGTCATTCCACCATTGGTGGAGTACACAGATTCTTTATTGATTGGTTTGGGGCGTGATGTAGATTTACTCACTTTCAAAATGACTGATCAAATGACAGGCAGAATGCTTGGTATTCGCGCCGACATCACCCCGCAAACTGCCCGTATGGATGCGCACAGTTTTATCCGTTCCGGCACAAGCCGTCTTTGTTATGCCGGTCATGTAGTGCATACCCGCCCGAAAAATCCTTTGGCTACCCGCACCCCTATCCAGGCAGGTATTGAGTGCTATGGGGAAGCAGGTGTTGCTGCGGACATAGAAGTAGTGTCCTTGTTGGTTGAGTCGTTAAAGCTCGCCGGGTTGCCAAGATTGCATATTGATCTCGGCCACATAGGTATTTATCGCGCTCTTGCAGAGTTTGCCGGATTAAATAAAGCGCAAGAAGACAGTTTTTTTGAATTATTGCAACGCAAAGCCATTACCGAAATTCGCATCTGGGTAAAAGCCAATATTGTCGATGAAAAGCTGGCCGGGTTGTTTTTATCTTTACCGGGTCTTGCGGGTGATAAATATTTGTTGTCGAAAGCGCGTGAAATTTTTTCATCTATCCCCAGTATTCAATTGGCACTGGATAAATTGACGCAAGTGGCTGACACAATAGAAAAACGTTATCCGGAAATTGAGTTGTATTTTGATTTGGGCGAATTGCGTGGATATCACTATTTGACCGGAATTGTGTTTGCTGCTTTTGCTCCGGGTTATGGCAATCCAATTGCCAGTGGTGGTCGTTATGATCACATTGGCGAAGTGTTTGGACGTGCGCGACCCGCTACGGGTTTTGCCGTTGATATTACCGCTATCAGCAAGTTGGGACTGCTCAAACCTGTTGGTGTCAGCGCCATAGGTGTTGTTGAAAATGCCGATGAGGCTCAGTGGCATGCTATTCAAAAATTGCGGCAGTCAGGTGAAAGAATTACCAGTATTCACCAACAATCCGATTGGCAAGAATTGGGCTGCGATCGCCAATTGATTTTACAAGACGGCCAATACCGGGTCGTTCCTTATATTCATTTGATTTAATTAGCAGAGAGTTAAACCAGTCATGGGTAAGAATGTTGTTGTGTTAGGCACTCAATGGGGTGATGAAGGTAAAGGCAAGATTGTTGATTTGCTAACAGATCAGGTTTCGTTGGTTACTCGTTTTCAGGGTGGCCACAATGCTGGGCATACCTTGGTGATAGAAGGCAAAAAAACTGTTCTGCATCTGATTCCCTCCGGCATTCTTCGTGATGGTGTTACCTGTTTAATTGGTAATGGCGTGGTCTTATCGCCTGAAGCTTTGCTTAAAGAGATTGGCGAGTTGGAGGCAACGGGCGTACCTGTTCGTAAACGCTTGCGATTGTCTCCAGCGTGCCCGTTGATTCTTCCCTACCATGCTGCTCTGGATCAGGCTCGTGAATTGGCTCGTGGCGATGCCAAAATTGGTACTACAGGTCGCGGTATTGGCCCTGCCTATGAAGATAAAGTTGCCCGTCGCGGATTGCGTTTGGGTGATTTGAAAGATCTCAACAGCTTTGCCGTGAAGCTGAAGGAAATCCTGACTTATCATAATTTCGTGCTGACCAATTATTTCAAGGTGGATGCGGTTAGTTTCGACAAAGTCTTGGCAGATTGTCACGCCTGGGCTGAAGAATTATTGCCGATGATGGCAGATGTTACGGAGCTGCTTCATCACGCACGTGAACGGGGTGAAAGCATTTTGTTTGAGGGTGCTCAAGGCTCGTTGCTTGATATTGACCACGGCACTTACCCTTTTGTTACTTCATCCAACACAACTGCCGGAGGCACTGCAACCGGCTCTGGTTTCGGCCCCTTGTATCTTGATTACGTATTGGGTATTACCAAAGCCTATACAACACGGGTTGGATCTGGTCCATTCCCTACCGAGCTGGGTTGTGAAGTGGGGGAGTATCTGGGTAAAAAAGGCCACGAATTCGGAGCTACGACCGGCCGCAAGCGTCGTTGTGGCTGGTTCGATGCGGTTGCGGTACGTCATGCAAACCGGATCAATAGTGTCACGGGTATCTGCCTGACAAAGCTGGATGTTCTCGATGGTTTGGAAACAGTGAAAATTTGTATTGCTTACCAAAACTCCAAAGGCGAATCTATCAGTTCTATGCCATATGATGCTGATGGATGGGCAGATGTAAGACCTGTTTATGAAGAAATGCCGGGTTGGTCAGAATCAACCGTCGGTGCTCAATCCCTAGATGATCTGCCAGCCAATGCGCGCGCCTATATTTCAAGACTGTCTGAGTTGATTAAGGCGCCAATCGATATTATTTCAACAGGCCCTGATAGAGTGGAAACCATAGTATTAAGACACCCCTTTTCACCCTGAGCCTGCAAAAATGACAGCGGTAACAAATTGTCTGGGGTGTAAGGGTGCTGCTGACTATTTGTTACTTTTCGTTGCATTTTTTGTTTTTCTAACTGTTTGATTCTAATAAAAATAATTATTTATAGCGATCCGCAATTGACACATTCTTGCTTGTCTGGCTAGGATGCAAAAGGCCGTTAGTGGGGTTTGTTCCATTGAACGGCTATAGCAAGTTCTTGCACAGTCTAGAGCTGCCTAAAAAACTAATCATAATTACTTTAGGAGTTGGCTATGGGGTTCCATAAAAATCAACGGGATAAACTGTTTAAAAAGTCCTTATTGGCTTTGTGCGTAATGGCGGTGGCAGCACCAGCATTCGCACAAGACGATGAGAAGGTAGAAGAAGCGGAAGAAGTAGTTGTTACCGGTATGCGTCAAGCATTGGGTAGTGCTCAGGAAATCAAGAGGAACTCGGCAACAGTGGTTGAATCTATCACTGCCGATGATCTTGGGTCTTTCCCGGATAAATCAGTTGCAGAAGCTTTGCAGCGTGTGGCGGGTATTACGGTGAACCGTTTTGCGGCATCAAGTGACACGGCTCACTTCTCTGCTGAACCTTCAGGGGTTGTTGTTCGTGGTTTGAATCAGGTTCGTACAGAATTTAATGGTCGTGATTCCTTTAGTGCTAACTCATCACGTGGGTTGAGCTGGGGTGACGTTTCCCCTGAGTTGATGGCTGGTGTTGATACATATAAAAACCAAATGGCAGAGTTGATTGAAGGTGGTATTGCCGGTACGGTAAATATGCGTACACGTGTGCCCTTTGACTCGCAAGGCGAAAAGATTGATTTATCAGTCAGTGCCAACTACGGTGAGCTTTCTGAAGATCTTACACCTGAAGTTTCAGGTTTATACAGTAATCGTTGGGAAACTGGTGTAGGTGAGTGGGGCGTAATGGGTAACTTTGCTCACTCGGAAGTTACTACTCGTTCTTTGGGTAACCAGTTGTATCGTATGAACCGTTTCACCGATATTTATGATGTGGATATTGGTGGTGATGGCACTTCAACTAACAACAATGGTGCCGATTCGTATGTCTACATTCCTGCAGGCATAAACTTTCGCGACAATATTTATGAGCGTGAAAGAAATGGTTATTCATTTGCGGTGCAATGGCAGGATCCTAACGAGGTCTTCGTAGCAACCCTCCAATACAATAGTTCCAAATATGAAAATGCTTGGGAAGAGTATGTTGTTGGTATTTCTCCTGCAGATTTGTCATTTGGACAAAGCGTGTTCTATTCCATCACACCAGATGGCAGTGGTAATACACCTGGTTCTGCGCCTCAGCCTTTGCCGGGTACACCAGATTTTACATTTGATCGCAAAGGTTTATTCGAAGCTGGTTGGATGACAGCTGATATAGGTTGGTGGGGAGCTAACGACACAGAAGCTGCTGGCTTCGCTGCTAATGCGTCAGGTGATCCAATGGTAAGTCCATGCTATGCATGGAATGGTTGCGCCAATCCACCGCGTCGCGGCATTGATATGGCAACTACAACCCGCTCCAACAACAATACCAACAAGACTGATGATTTGGGTTTCAACTTGAAGTGGTCGCCCACCGATAATTTTCGTGCCAACTTTGATTTCCAGTTCATAGACTCAACCGTACAAAACTATGATATTGAAACCAACTTCAACTCTTTTGCCAATGCCTATGTTGATCTGAGTTATGCAAGGCCTGTTGTGGCGTTTACAGATCCTTTGAACGTCAATCAATCAGCAGGCGGTTTATCTAACCCGAACAACTATTACATTCGTTCAATCATGGATCACGTAGAGGACAGTGATGGTGAAGAGGTTGCGGCCAAGGCAGATTTTGAATTTGATATTGATTCTGGTTGGATAGAGTCTGTGAAGACAGGTGTTCGTTTTGCTGATCGTGATCAAGTCGTTCGTTGGGCTAATTACAACTGGGCGAACGTGGCCAATACCTGGACCAGTAATGGTGCTGCTTATTGGAACCTTGATAGTCATACTCCTTCTGGCAGCTTCAATGGTTATCCACAAGGCTATTATGAAAACAGAAAATTCAAAAATGATTACTTCAATTTGAATACGTCTGAATTTGTGTTTGCGGATATGGATCTTTTGCAGGATCGCAAGAGAATGGCAGAGAGTATGTCTGCTGCTACTACAGGAGTGGGAAACTGGTACCCAATTTGTTCCAATTTGGGTACAAGTCGTGGAGAGGAAGTTGATGGTACTTGTTACACGCCTGCTGAAGTGGTCGATATCTCAGAAGAGACTGAAGCATTCTATGTTCAGCTCAATTTTGGCGGAGATGAGTTAGCTTTGGGTGATATGCCAATCACAGGTAACATAGGTGTCCGTTATGTCAGGACTGAAGTGGGTAGCGAGGGTGGTCTCGTATTTCCAGCGTTCGAACCTGATGAGCTTGCTTGTGAGGTAAATACCCCACCTGTTGGGTTGCCACCAGGGGAGCCATATGTTCCTCAAAGCTTGGGTTGTTACCTGTCAGCAGATGACATTGCTTTTGCCAATGCTGCTAACGAGCTGAGTTCAACAGTAACAAAACACACTAACGTATTGCCGAGCTTCAATATTAAGCTTGATCTCAATGATGAGTGGCTGGTCAGGCTTGCTGCTTCCAAGGCAATGGCCAGACCTGATATTGGTAACTTGAGAAACTTTGTGAGTGTGGGACTGGATGCTCCGGACGAAGATGATTATTTTGATCCCTTGTGGATTAAGGATTCTTCAGGAACTATCACTGGTGCCAACATCAAATATACCGGTAGCGCACAAAACCCATTCTTGAAACCAATCGAAGCAACTCAGTTTGACTTGGCTTTGGAATATTACTTTGCAGACGTTGGATCCTTTACTGCAACTGCGTTCCATAAATCGTTTGATGAGTATATCCAGCATGGTCGATACAACCGTGCAATTACCAATAATGGAGTGACTCGCACTGTAGAAGTGAGTGGTCCGTTGAATGGTGATGGTGCTTCGTTGAAGGGCTTTGAGTTGGCTTTCCAACGTTACTTTGATTTCCTGCCTGCACCATTTGACGGTCTGGGTATTCAAACCAACTATACCCGTATCTATAACGATGGTGTGTCTAATACCAATGTTTCCAATGTGGGTGGTTCTGGTACAACTGTCACTGGCCAGGCGCCTGATGTTGTGAAGGTGAACAGGCTGGAAGGTTTGTCAGATCATTCAGCTAACTTCGTTCTGATGTACGAAAAAGGCGATTGGGAATCAAGGTTGGCTTATAGCTGGCGTTCAGAGTACATGGTAACGGCAATTGACTGTTGTGTTGCTTACCCAATCTGGAATGCTGATTATGGTCAACTGGATGGCTCAATCAAGTACAAGGTCAATGACAATGTGACTGTTAGTTTCTCAGGTAACAATCTGTTAAATGAAGAGACTCGTACAGAGCAGCAAGTCAGTAACGCAGCAGATGGTGGCTTGCGCTTGCCGACGGGTTGGTTCCAAAATGGAACAACTTACAACGTGGGTGTTCGCTTTAGTTACTAATTGAGTGTTGAAGGATGCGCTGCCAGTCATGGCAGCGCATTTTTTATTTTTGGAAATTGAAAAATGTCAGAACAGCTCAGCATTGTTATTGTCGGTGGTGGTACGGCGGGTTGGATGACCGCAGCGGCTTTGATGAGTGTCGCAACAGAAAAAGTATGTAAAGTTATTTTGGTGGAGTCAGATCAAATAGGGAGTGTGGGTGTTGGCGAAGCAACATTGCCACAAATGAAAGATTTTAATGATTATATTGGTATTAACGAAGCCGATATGATGAAAAAAACCAATGCAACAATCAAGTTGGGCATTGAGTTTGTGAACTGGGGGAAAATAGGCAATTCTTATATCCATCCCTTTGGTAAGTTCGGTGAAACAATAGCGGGTGTAGACTTTCATCAAATGTGGAATAGGGTTAAGCATCTGAAATCAATTGAGGGAATAGAGGCTTACTCGTTTGCAATACAAGCTTGCAGGCAGAATCGGTTTCAATTTCCTGTTAATGATCATTCTGAAATTAATTCAACTTATTCTTACGCATATCATTTTGATGCCGGGTTGTATGCGCAATATTTAAGAAAATTGTCGGAAGATAAAGGGGTCAATCGTGTTGAAGGGAAAATAGTAAAAGTTAATCAGGATGTGGATACTGGTGATGTGCAGTCGATAGAGTTGGAGGCTGGTGAAGTAATTCAGGGCGATTATTTTATCGATTGCTCAGGCTTTCGATCTTTATTATTGGGGCAGACAATCAAGGCCACTTTTGAAGATTGGTCTCCCTGGTTGGTGTGCGACCGGGCTATGGCGGTTCAATCTGAACGGTCAACCAGTTTTCCTCCCTACACACGTTCGACAGCGATGGCAGCGGGTTGGCAGTGGAGAATTCCACTGCAGCATCGAACAGGAAATGGATATGTTTATTCGAGTCAATATATCAGCGATGATGAGGCGAGTTGCAAGTTATTGATGGATCTCGATGCTCCGGCATTAAAAGAGCCCAAGATGTTGAAATTTAAAGCGGGGCGGTATAAAGATTCCTGGCAAAAAAATTGTGTTGCAATTGGGTTGGCAAGTGGATTTTTGGAACCACTCGAATCTACCAGTATTTATTTAATTCAGGTTGGAATAATTAATTTTTTGAAGTTGTTTCCTGGTAAAAAATCAAACCCTGTATTGGCCAGAGAGTTTAATCGTTTGGTGGATATTGAATATGAAAGGGTGAGGGATTTTTTAATTTTGCACTATCACTTGAATCAGCGTGACGATAGTGAGTTGTGGCGTTACTGTCGAAATATGTCAATACCCGATAGCCTCAAATTGAAAATGGAATTGTTTAATCAAAGGGGATACATTGATGTTTATAAGTATGGGCTCTTTGCGCCCCCCAGTTGGATTTCAGTGTTTATTGGGCAAGGACTTGAACAAAAAATTGCAGAGCCCTATGCCTACAATACAGCTCAACAGGAAGTTGAAAATAAAATGCACGAAATATCTGCCAGTATTCGGCAAAAACTCACTTTAATGCCGCAGCACTCGGATTTTATATTGGATTATTGCCCATCAAAAAGTTATATGCCGGAGTAACCCGTGGATCAGCGAATAAAAAAAATAGTGATTGTCGGTCGTGATGCGGATGCGTGGATAAGCGCATTGATGTTGCAATTGAGTTTTTTGAAATCGGAGATTCCTGTTGAGGTTAATTTGATTGAATTACCTTCAAGGCTTAATCCTCATGACGCTTATGCAGTTTTGCCGAGTCATAAAGTACTGCACAGAGTGCTGGGGATAAATGAGAACCTTTTGTTTAAAGCATCGGCAGGACAATATGCATTGGGCCAGCGATTTGTGAACTGGTCAGGGAATTCATCTTCATTTTTTCATGGATATGACACTCATGGTGTCAATATGGGATATGTCGATTTTTTACAATACTGGATAAAAGCTCGTCATCATGGATTTAATGTGCCGCTGGAAGATTTTTCACTGGGTGTTGAAGTTGCCAAGCAGGGAAGATTTTTAGTTTTTAATGATGAATCACAATCCTTTTCCAAAGCTACCTATGGGTACCATTTGAATTCTTTAGCTTATTTAAGTGTGATTGCAAAAGCTGCTGTTAAATCGGGATTAAAGCACCATCTCAAACAGATAAAATCCATAACATCCAATGGCGACAGGATTTCTTCGTTGATATTGGAGGACGACTCCATTATCGAGGGTGACTTTTTTATTGATGCATCAGGTGAGGATGCAGTGTTGATTTCTCAAATTGAAAAAGAATCCAATTTGGAAAGTTGGCAACAATGGTTTCCTTGTGATCGTCGAATCAGATTGTCTGCGCCACCTCTGTCTCCGGCGCCTGTGTTCAGTCAAATAGCAGCTTTTAAACAGGGGTGGATAGGTTTTTATCCATTGCCTGGTCGTACAGCAATTGCTGCCAGTTATTCTTCACGGGAAACTTCATCGGATGAAGTATTGAATACGATTAATTTGATGTCCCGTGCAAAAATAGAAAATCCGGTTGAAGAGACTTCCATCTGTCTGGAAAGAAAAAAACACTGGATTGGTAATTGTGTTGCAGTTGGGACAGCAGCGGTGAATCTGGATACGTTGGATGCTACCCAGTTGCATATATTGCATTTGGGTTTGTCCTTGTTACGTACGCTGTTCCCTGTAAATAAACAGTCGATGATTGAATCGTCAGTGTTTAATCAAAAAATGCAATCATTCGCAATAAACTTACGCGATTTTCAAATTGCACATTATAAATTGAACAAACGGCATGGCGATGTTATGTGGGATAAGTTGCGTGATATGGAGATACCTGATTCTTTATCGGAGAAAATCCAATTGTTTGCCTACAGGGGAAATGTGGTAATGAGGGAGGATGAGACATTTCAGGAGGAAAGTTGGGCGTCAATTTTTGTAGGCCATGAGTTGATACCGCAAGCATATGATCCACTGGTCGATAAAATATCAGAAGCAGAACATATGCAACAATTTCAGCGTATTTTGCAATATATATCGACGGAAGCACAGGCTATGCCGAGCATGGCTGCACATTTGGAAATGAATTTCGAATCTGGTTCCAATCCATACCAATCAATGTTCTAAATAAAGTATGAATAATCAAAGCATGAAAAAAATTGTCATAGTGGGTGGTGGTACTGCCGGGTGGATGGCTGCCGCAGCTTTATCAAAAACCATAGGTTGTCGAACTCATAGCATCACCCTTGTGGAGTCAGAACAAATTGGTACTGTGGGGGTGGGTGAGGCGACTATTCCCATGATCTCATTGTTTAATAACAAGGTTTTGGGTATTGATGAAAATGAATTCATGCGAGAAACCAATGCAACATTTAAATTGGGTATTGAATTTGTTGATTGGCGCAAATTAGGCCACAGCTATTTTCACCCATTTGGATTGTATGGTGTGGATATGGAAGGCATCAGTTTTAATCATTACTGGCTGCGTTGGCGTCAACAAGGTGGAAGTTTGGATTACACAAAATTTAACGCAGAAACCGAAGCCGCTCGTGCAGTAAAGTTCATGAGAACCTCGCATGAGGTGGGGCCTAAAGTAATGCCGGATATCAATTATGCTTTTCAGTTTGATGCAGGTTTATATGCAGCTTATTTGCGACGTTACGCAGAAAAGCGTGGTGTGGTTCGACAGGAAGGTATGATTGTAAAAATAAATCAGAATACAGATTCTGGTTACATAGAATCTGTTGAGTTGGAGAATGGCAATAAAGTTGATGGCGATTTTTTTATTGATTGTTCAGGTTTTAAAGGGCTGTTAATTGAAGGAGTATTCAAGGCTGGTTATCACGATTGGAGTCATTGGTTACCGGTAAATCGTGCAGCTGCTGTTCCTTGTGAAAGTGCTGGAGAATTGTTGCCTTATACTCGTGCAACTGCTCGCGAAGCCGGATGGCAGTGGCGTATCCCCTTGCAGCACCGCACAGGAAATGGATATGTATTCAGTAATCAATTTATTAGCGAGGATGAAGCTAGTGCGAAACTATTGCAGCGATTGGATGGCGTTGTACAAAAGGATCCCAAAATTTTACGGTTCGTGACAGGTGTAAGAAAAAAGTGTTGGATAAAGAATTGTCTGTCGATGGGTTTGGCAAATGGATTTCTGGAACCGTTGGAATCTACAAGTATTCATTTAGTTCAGGTTTCAATTTCCAAATTGTT
Organism: uncultured Cellvibrio sp.; assembly: GCA_946481095.1. Next base: position 36,939 of record CAMLML010000022.1, on the reverse strand, counting down.
AACTATGTTTCCGCATGGTGAATTAAATGAAAAATTAATTCAGCGATTTAATGATGAAATGCATATGGAATACGACTGTGTAAAAGATTTTCTAATCGCGCATTACAAAATTACCGAAAGAGAAGATACCCCTTTTTGGAAACACGTGAAGAACATGTCGATACCAGATTCATTGGAGGAAAGGATAGAGGTATTCAAAAATAGAGGCGAAATTCTGGTGCGCTCTACAGAACTGTTCAAAGAGACCAATTGGTTTTCTGTGTTGGTAGGGCAAGGATTATTTCCAAAAGCGCATCATCCAATTGCCGATTCAATTTCAGATGATGACTTACGTTTACGTTTGACAAAAATTCGTTCTGGTATTCAGGATAGAATTGCATCCATGCCTAAACACGCAGAGTATATTCGTAAGAATTGTGAATCAAAAATGAGTAAGATTGGCGCAATTTAATTTTTTTAAATTCGATTTAAAGCCTTTGCAAGGGCTTGCCGCATTTGTTTAATTGCAGATTCAGGTTTGGTTTCGCTCAGTATTCCACGTCTGTTTTCGGGTAAATGCTCTCCGGGTTTACCGTTAGTTTCAAATACATAATGTTCAAACATTTTTTTCCATGCATCACGATATCGTGGTGGTAAAAAACGCACTGCCATCATTGCATGGAACAAGGCGTTTCTTGGTTCTGTGCGTTGTTCTTCCGGTTCGCCCCACCAGTAGTTTACCAAGGCATTAATATCATCCAGTGAGCGCACGTTGTGCCACCAAAGATAAGGGATGTGAATGGCATCACCGGGTTCCAATAGGGTTTCTTCTGCAGCGGACAATGCTTCTTTAAATTTTGGATAGGTTTCAAAATCGGGATTATTCAGGTCAACCATACTAATGGCTGCACCCGCAGGGGTTAATTCCAAAGGACCGATATACAAATTGGCAATTTGTTCGGGCGGAAACAAAGTGAAGTGTCGTGTACCGGCGACACAGCAGGCAATATTTTCTGCTATATCATAGTGGGCCGCAACATTCGTGCGCCCGCCAATCCAGATTCGTGGGGCTATGTCTTCGGGCAGGAGAGACAATTTATTTTCCAGCTCCAGTCCTGGAAGATAATGCGGAATGACTATGGATTGCATCGCCAGTAATGCTGAGTTTTCCCTTGCATTTTCAAGGATGAAATCCAGAGATGCAGAGAGACGCGATTTACCCATTCTACTGTTCAGGCCACTAATATCCTGATTATAAAAAATTCGGCCATTAATTGATGCCGGGCCCGTCATGGTATCCAATTCATAACCGCGATCAAATTTTTTTAAATAATCACAGAAGGCGACATTGCTAATTCTGGCTGCCTGAACCATAGGCCAATCATTCACCAATCCACGCATCACGAGTGGTTTGCCTGCGGGTAACACTTCGTTGATAAATTCTTCCGGAGTTATGCTTGTTACTTCTTGAATTTTGTTCATGTAAAAATCACTAATGCCATGCGATGGGATGACAGTCTACATCCTGATACTGCTTCGGGCAAAATTCTGAATGGTTTCAGGGGAAGTCCATACAATATTGATTTTCGCGAGTATCCACATAGAGTGCAGAATAATCGTATGCTTCTTTATAAAAACATTTGAAATAATCAAGTTCACTTTACTATCGAGTGATTTTTTAACAAAACCTAAAATCGCGAGATTCCATTCGTTGCTAAATGTTTTGCCAAAGTTGCATATGAAATATCGGTTTTCAATGGTTGCTGCGTTAGCTGCTATACTTCAATCCTACATTTCATATGGACTAGATCAAAAAGCTGCAGCTAGCAGCATAAATAATAAGTACCCTGTTCACCTCGGCAAAAACAAGAAACTATCAACCTGGGACATTTTTATGCTGCTGAATACTTTTTCTCGCCTGTTGATTGGCCTGTTGCTAATCAGCGCTACACAACTTACTTTCGCTGTGAAACCGCAAGAATCATCCAATAACTTTGATGCTCTATTACCGGCGGAACCTGGTCTGCCAAATAAAGTTTGTGTTGAATTAAAAGCAATGCTTACGGCGACAAATGGTGTATTGCCCGATGCGATTGATAATGATCCGGCAAAATCCAGTCCAGATTCGGCGCGCCTGCAGGCGGCTATCAATCAGTGTCCTGCGGGGTCAGCGGTAAAACTAACAGCAGATGCAGGTAAGAATGCCTTTTTATCGGGCCCTTTCAGCATCGCCTCCGGCGTCACGCTTTGGGTAGATAAGGGAGTAACCCTGTTTGCATCACGCTCTCCGGCTGACTATGACTTGGGGGATGGCATCTGCGGTACTGTGCAACCCAAACTTAAAAACCGCTGCGAATCCTGGATTAACGCCAAGAACACAGTAAACAGTGGAATAGTGGGTGAGGGCACCTTGGATGCACGCGGTGGCTCGGTATTAACCTCCGGTGCCTTTGCCAATAAAGTCACCTGGTGGGATTTGTCCATGCAGAGCAAAGCCAAACCCAAACTTGAGCAAAATAACCCGCGCATGATTCAAATTAGTGGAGGAAAAAACTTCACCTTTTATAAAATTACGTTGAGTAACTCACCCAAATTTCACGTGGGAACGTCAAATCTGGATGGCATGACCTTGTGGGGCATTAAACTGCTCACGCCGTCTTTGGCTTACAGCACGCCGGGCTACAAATGTGCGGAAGGTACATTTCCAACACCCGGCAAGTTAGATAAACCGAGCACCTGCTTCTTCCCGGAGGTCGTCAAAAATACCGATGGTGTGGATCCCGGCACCAGCACCAATGTCACCCTGGCCTATTCATTTATCAGTACCGGTGACGATAACGTGGCGATTAAATCCGGCGAAGGTAAACGTAACCCCGGAACGCTGAATCACCTCTATGCGCACAACTATTTTTATTACGGCCACGGCATGTCTATTGGCAGTGAAACCAATGCGGGTGTCAAAGGCATTAAAGTCTGGGGCTTGGTGCTGGATGGTATGGACAGTGTCCATAGCGTGGGTATCCGTATTAAGTCAGATGGCAAACGCGGAGGCGATATCAGCGATGTCATTTACCAGGATGTGTGTATGCGCCGTGTGAAAGATTCGCTGGTGTTCAGCCCTTATTATGACAAAACCGATCAAACCGATTTCCCACCCAACATGCACGATATTACGCTGCGCAACTTTCATTACGTGAATGCACCAAAAGCAAAATACAATAAATCCACTATAGATATGAGTGGTTATGCGGCAGCAGACATTCTTAACCCTTTGAAAATTACCTTGGATAATGTGGTTTTTGATACGACACCTGAAATAGATGATGAGAATTATCACGATATAGAATTCACCTATGGCCCTGGCAAAGTGGTTAACTTCCCTATGAAAAAAGTGGCGAGTGTGAAAGTGGTGGATAATCAACAAGGTAAATCGAGTGCATTTCCTTGCCCTGATAGTCTATTTGTACCTTATCCTTCTGAAGCCTCTCCCTTGTAGTTAAAAACTTTTCGTTGATTGAATTGGGCTAAAAACCGCAAATGAAAATTTGCGGTTTTTATTTGCGTATCATTCGGGTTTCTATTTGGTATTTAAAATTTAAAACAAGCGTGGAGAGTTTAAATTTGTTCATCGGCTGCTTGCCAATATTGATCAACACTCAACCCCTTGCGCAATAGTATCTGCCATTCTTTGGCATCCGTGGGGATGAGAAAATCAACGCAGTAGGGATTGCTGGTGGCATCCATAAAAACGGTAGTTTGATCTTCGCCTTGTGTCAAGATCAGGCTGGCTGAATCATAATGTTGATTATCCCAGTTTAAACAGGTTTGATTGTTTTGAGAGGAAACAGCAGGCGTGCCCGCAGCTGTTTTTTGTAATTGAACCGCTGACGGTGTGCTGCTTTGTGTGAGAGATTCTGTTTGGCTAAAGAGTAAATTGTCAGATTGATAAATTTCCAATTTCTGGATTTCGGTATAAGGAATAAATAAAGAAAAAAATTGCGCAGAATCCTGATTGGCGTGATCCAATTTTCGGGTGTCAAAAAATTGTTTATGCGTATTGCCTGCGGTATCGGTAATGATTAGTTGATATTGACCATTTTCCTGAAGTGTTGATTGGCGATTAACAGGAATGAGTCTACGTAATTTAACTGAATTGTCAGTGAGAATTTGCCCGCTGATAAACCAGCTGCTCTGGATCGAAGCTGCGGTTTTTTGCAAGCTGGTTGATTGAAATGCCCGTGACGGATTTTGTTCCAAATAATTCTGTGCTTTTTTATAGGAATAATCTGAAACAAACTCGGGCGAGCAATAACTCATGACATCGCGATAACTTGTGGGTTGATAAAAAATGGAAAAGTCAGTGTTGACTCCAAGCGTCCCAATCGAATTTGTGTTGTGGGGGTAAAGTGAATCATATTCTACCGGGTTTCCACAATTGACGTGTTGCAAACTGAAATTGTGCCCAACCTCGTGCAGCATGATTGCAAGTCCTGGGTCACGGTCGCTGCCGATTCCAGCGGTTGAGCTTAAATAAGCAATGCCGCCAAAACCATCGAAATCAAAAAGACTGTAAATGGCATCACTGAAAAAACCATAGTAATGACTTCTTTCGTTATCCAATTCACGTAATTCCGCAATTTCCGGTAAAACATCTTCCATATCATCGGCTGTTTCGGCAGACGAAGTGTAGATCGCGCGAGTTTGCAAATTGATTTCACTAAAAGGCCATAATCGTAAAAATCCATTTCTAATCGTTTGCAAATTGGGCACAACACCAGTGGTGGTTTCACCAGTAGCGGGTTTGGTAATTTTGATGGGCACCAGAGTGATATACAGCTTATTTTCAATACCAAAAACGGGTGTAATGGTTTGTTCAACCCCGGCAATTGTGACGCTAATATTCAAACCGGGCTGCATTAGCGTTTTATCCAGCACGACTCTATAGGATTGATTGGTTGCATTCACATTTTTTGTGGCGGGTAGTTGTGCGGGTTTGGTAATGGTCAACTGCGTGGTCGTATTATTTAATGTGGCCTGAGCTTGTATGTCGGGAACCGGTGTGGCCTGGCCATTTAAAATATGTAGGCGTAAAAGAGCAGATTTATTTGGAATTAATTTGGTGTTGTTGGTGACTACAGTTTGCCCCCAGTCATAAGAATCCAATGAGTAGGATGCAGTTGAACTATTTGAGCTTGACGAAGAAGAAATATTTGCACTACTTGGAGAAGTTTGCGATGCAGAACTGACACTGATGTTAATGGATGAAGATTGAGTGCTTTGTGATTTTTCATCACCACCATTACTGCAAGCGATCAAATGAATTAACAACAGTAATAAGCTAATAAATCGCATGCTTGATGGTATCCCCGATTATTGACATTTCTTACCGATCAGACTGGCATCAGTTTCCAATAGTTCAGTCAGGTTGTCTGTGACAAATGCCTTGTCAGCATAAATTACTTCTGTTTTTTGCTGTTGGTTTCGCAAAATTCCAACCTGATTAAACATATCGGCTTTTTTATTGGGTAATGTTTGGAAGTGATGTTTGCCCATTGCTTTTCCGTCCAGCCAAACTTCTGCAAAACCTTGTTCAGGATCGGTTGACCAGAAAATATGCATGGCAACCTTGTGCCATTGTTTTGCTTTGGCGCCATTTTTTTGAGTCCAGAAAGCGGAATCCCTGGATGTCTCTTTAAATGAAAAATCTTCGCCATCTATATTAAAGCGCATGATCTGTTGCCAGTCTTTATTTGATTCCCAATAGCCCAATTCGTGTCTGCCTTCATTACTAAAAGCTTCTGGTAAATAAAAACTGAATCCATAAAAAGTTTCCTTGCCTTCATGAGTGCTATTTTCTTCAGGCGTAAAATGAAATTCACTGCGATTTAAATCGGCGCGACCTTTCCACAAAAATTTATCTTCACCGGTGAGCGATATTTTTCCGGAATATTTGCCGTCGAAGCTGCATTCTTTTGATACTGCTGTTGCTTCAGGATTCACAATGTAATGCCATTGTTTGGTATCACCCGTTTCAAAGTTGGCCTGCCAGAGAATTTTGGCTTCAGCTGTGGTCGTCAATAAAAGGATTGACACAAATAAAGCAGGTAATTTCATAGATTGTCCAATGTAATTAATTATCAGAGTATAGGAGTGAACCAGCAAAAAGGGCTTTGCAAAAACAAAAAAGCCCGTATCCAGAGGATACGGGCTGCAGCTACACACACACTTTTAAACAGGGTTTTGAATGGTGCCATTACAAATAGGTTGGAATGCTGTCAGTCGGTCTTGCATGGTTGAGGAGCCCAGCCCCTGACCTCTAAAGAGAGTGCCGAAGTTAGCCTGGTCATTATGTAGCGCCATGTAATTGAGTACGACGGTTTCAGCCAGAAGGTTAACGTTATTACCTGCGGGGCTTGATGCTGTTTCCACATCGCCACTGGGTCTCATGTAACCAATCTGTTGGTGGCGTAATTGCTCAGCTGTCAGTGCCACTGGGTCAGCCGAGGTGCCACCAATCAGAACAGGGCGATGACCCGGGTTATAAACCAATATGAATGATGAAGCTGTTTGCTGATCATCCCCCGTCCATACACCTTTACCTCCACCAGCCATGGAGTTGTCTAACATACCGTTACTGAAAACAGAGCCATCGCTGAAGACATAAATCATGACAGGGGTGCCGATTCGGGCGGCATATTCCAGCACTGCGCCTATACAAACACCCAAACGTTCATCACGGATTTCACCAGTGGAGCGGTCGCCTGTGTGGTAGTCATAGCCACCCATGGTAATGGTGCCGGCAGCAGCGTAACCATTGATGACCATTTTCATGACCGAAGCTGTTTTGCGGAATTCCCCGTCACTGGAAAATTCGGCATTACTGAAAATGCCTGTGGCACCTACTATGTCAGCATCCTGAACAGGATCAATTGCACTTGGATTACCAAAACGAGCTGCCAGATCCGCACCTTTTACATAGGCACAATTAACACCATCAATAATTTTGGTGTCAGCAGCAGAATCGCCAGTGCCCGGTGAAACCTGGCCCAATTTGGCATTACTGATTCGATAAGTGGATTCCATTACCCGGACAATTTCTTCCTGTTCCATCAAAGCTGCCAGATCGCCCACATCTACCAGTCCGGTCACATCATTCGGATTATCAACTTTGGTTGGACGATATTTGGCCTGGAACTCCATATCAACCAACGACATGCTGGACATGGAGTTGCCGCCAGAGTCGCTGGCTCGTGAACCGATCAAATCTACCAATGAACCACCCGCGCCCGCTTTTGCAATGTAGTACATGGGGTTGTGGGGGTTATTGGCGGTGTCGTTTTCGGAGCGGGCAGCAATCACTGCGCCGTTAACATTGGCCCTGTTACCTACAGCAACTTTGGACAGAATACCTTTGAGCACAGCGCTGGTGGCATGGAATCTTAGCCCCAGTTCCTGATTCACCAACACGTTGGTAGCACTGTCGAGATTCGGTGTCATGTCAGCAGGCAGGCCTTGTTTGCTGTAACCGGCGGCTGTCAGGTAATCCAGTTGGCCGCCTCTTTGTCCAATCAATACATTGGAACCTGCGAAATTGGCGCCACCTGCCAGATCAAAGGCGATAAACGGGATTTTTCCGTTTCCCTGGGCTGCGATACCACAAGCTTGTCGTGCAGCAACCAGATCGGAAGATAATTGAACTGTTTGCTGGGCACTTGCTGTATTGGCGAAGAAGCCAAACATAGAGCCGGTTACCAGTGAGGCACCGCCCAGCTTGAAGCCCTGGGCGATCAATTCACGACGGCTCACCGGACGACGATGATCGTTCAACAACAAGGGAGCGTCGGGGTGCAAAGGTTGTTTGTTTTTAGCCATGATAGTCTCTTCTGCTCTCAGGTTGATTATTGCAACAACATAACGGCACTGCCCAGACTCGCAGAGCAAGCGGCTTTGACCGTAGTACTGGTGGTGCCATTTTGTGAAATGGTGCTAATCAAATTGCCCAACTCGGTTCGTAACGCGGCGGGATTAGCCTGATTACTTAATCCGGAACTACCTCCACCACTGGTGTGATCAATTTCATTGGCCAGAAGCTTGGCCAGCAATGGCTCAATAATTTGATTGCGTCCCGTAGTATCAAATGCAGTCGATGCAGAAGCACTGAAATTGAATCCGGGGAAGAAACTGGCGCGCAGGCTGCTGCTGTCAACCAGCTCACTACAGTAGGCAACTGCCAACTGGGTGATACCCATTTGGTGAGCGGCCAGGAAGCCATTTACAACCGTAGATGTCGGCAGTTGTTGTTCAACCTTGGCATAGGTATCCCTTACTTTGGTAGCAGTAGGGGAAACGCCAGTCAGTATGGACAGGGTTGCGTTGATCTCACCGAAGTTACGTACACCAATCAGAGCCTGACCCGGAGTCACTGCAGGTGCAGCAGGTGCAGGTGGATCAACCTCAACGCGGGCGTAGGACTCGCTGCCAATCTGGTCAAACGTCAGGAAGAATACGTCGTCCTGTGGGCCGGTCTTGGCTTCGACAACAGTTCCAATACGGGACAGTGCCTGACGGCCTTCAACCATTTGGCTGGCATCGATGTTGGTATTCAGATTGGCAAACGCCTGACCTGTTGGCGCTTCTTCCCCGTTAACACCTATACGAATACCGCGCAATGGGATGGCGCTGGCAGGTGTACGGTTTTCCAGATTGGTGAAGAATGGAACGCTGAACAAATAGCCATAATCATCAATTTGCTGGACTTCAAAGACGATGAAGCTGTCAGGCAAGTTAATCAGTTCTGAAATATTAAACAGCAACAGGTAGCGCGCACCCACACCTACATCAAAATTCTTCTTGATGTCAGCAGCAGACAGGGCACGTTTGTGCATGGCAACAAAACGCAAGCTGCCTTTCCATTGGGTGGCTGTGGCGCCTGTGGTTTCATTACCCAGAACGAATGCATATCCGTTCTCCCAATCTTTCAGTACAGCACCTCTGTCGGCATCGTTAATGGCAATCAATTCACCATTGACGTAAATACGGCGACCATCCAGTGGGTTGAAAGTCACAACAACGTGTTGCAGAGTAGCTTGTAGAACTTGATCGTCATCAGGGGTGTGAATTTCTTCTTCACCGTTAATGTCACTTCTGTCAGTGCGATTCAAGAAGCTGTAGTTGTATTCGTATTGGCCAAGGGTGAAGTTTCGTTCACTGGTGCCGCCGGAATAACTCACAATACGGGCAGGATTATTGTCATTCATCCCCTGATCAACACTGTCCGGAATAACCCAGGCTTCAATCGAATATTCACCGGTACTCATAATATGGTTGGCTAGTTTGCGGGAGTTAAGCGTAGTAGCTTGCAAGCGACCACCTGTGTCCAGCTTCACTCCCCAGGCACTGCTCCAGTCAACATTTCCCAGAATATTCAGGTCAACTCCTGAACCGCTGGTATCGTAAGCAATACTGCCTTTACCGGTTTTGAATTCGTATTTGGCGATTATTTCAGAGTCAATGCGCCCGCCAGATGTCAGCACAAACGCATCACCCAGTCCCACCGCTTTACTGACGACCAGATCAGGATCAACTTCTACAGTGGGGATTCCATTAGTGAAAGCAGTGATGGCAGCAGTCATTTCGTTGCCGTCATCGACACAGTTACTCCAGCAGTTGTGTGAATCGACTACCAGACGTTGCACCAAACGTGAAGCACCTGGATTATCCAGACGAATTTTCGATTTCGCTGCCTGATAAGCAACATCCACATCGCCACTGGCGAAGTAGGGTTGTTGTTTGGTATTGGATGATTCCGAGTGGCAACGTGCACAATATTCCTCAACAACCGGATAAACAGTTGATGCGAACAGGCTGGAATCAGCAGGGAAGGATTTACTGTTAGCAATTTCCTTCACCTCCGGTGCCTTGAGTTCAACACTGTTGGCCTGGGTTGCCTGATCACCTGCCCATTTGGTGATCCAGCCGGTAATAATATCCGCACACACACTGGCATCAGATACCCAGCAGTTGTGGCCACCAGCAACTTTGGTTACCAGTCGAGATTCAACCGGCTGCTGCAAGTTAACCAGATTGTTGTCAAATACTACGTTGTAAGCGAGGTTGATATCGTCCCCGCGCGCAAAGTTGGGTGCTTGATCGTCATGGCAGCCGCCGCATCGATTTTCAGGTGCAATATTGACCCACAATTCATTCTGGAACTTGATGATATCGGCAGTCGCAGCGGGTTTCTCACCTTGATAGACGAATGGCCCCGTATTGCCATTACCGCCGGTATTGGGGTTGGGATTCGTTTCAACTTTGCTTTCGCTGCTACCGGAGCCGCACCCGCCCACAATCAACAGGCTGCTAAAGAGACTGCTGATAAAAATTGATTTGGAGAGCGAAAGAGAAAATAAGTTTTTCATGGTTGTTATCCTCATTCGCCTTTGCAGTAATCAGCTGTATCGCGGAAGACCTGTTTCAGTCTGAAGCCGCTATTAGCAAAGTTATTGGTAAATTCTTCTATTTTGCCAAGATCTGTTTCGTCAGCAGGTGTACGCAAACAAACATTTTCAAACACTTTTTCAACCTGGCAGCTGGCGAAGGCTTTGCTATGTGCCAGTTCCTGATTCATGCTGCTGGCACCAACGCCTGACCCCGGCAAGTCTGATTGCCAGCTCCAGCCCATATGCATGTTGATACCTTTGCGCCAATAGTTAGTCCACGAATCGTTGGTGGTGATATAGCCTGGTTTAAAAGTGCTGCTGTTTTGCAGATATTTGAATTCCACACGAGTGTCTGCTGTTACACCTTTGTGGACATCATTGGTTTGGTTGTAGTGGATTGCACCTGCATCCGGATTGTCGGTGGGGTACTCGAAATCGTAGTAAGCATAGGCTTTTGCCAGCGGATCCATACCGTTGTGGCAGCCCATGCAGTTATTCAGGAATACACGGCTATCGCCCCCCGGACTGCGACTGACATCCTGGCGAATATAATCCGGTACCAGGGTGACATCGTGCACTTGTTCCAGGTCACGACAAAGATGATTCATCAAGGTAAAGCGGAACATGGCGCGATTGGTGCCATCGATAAAGAAAGCTTTGGCAGCAGCACGACTGGTGATCACGCCGGAAACAGCCTCGGCGGGTAGACCTGTAACCTGGGATTGCTGGCGCTCAACCAGCGTGTCCTTCAAACTGACCGATTGTGCCTGAGCCTGTGCGTAATGGTCGTTGTTGCTATTTGAGTAAGCGGGCAAGCCGGAAGCGTTGCTGGTATAGAGGATATTGCCATAGAGCACTGTTCGGAAATCCTTGTCATCGCGCACCATACCAATCACTGTGGCGACGTAATCATTCAAGGGGGCAAATACAGTTTGCTCACGGTTGGTCCAAGGGGTAGCCAGGTTTTTCAGTGTGACACTGTAAAAGGCCTCGTTATCCATCGCCAGATTAACCGCACCGGCAATATTGTTGGCTTCAATCATTTGCGCCATATTCACCAACACAGTTTCTGTGGGTGGTACACCGGCTACACGGTTATGTATTTGCAGCGCCTGCTCGCGGGGTCCCGCCAATGCGCTATTCGCCAGAGCAATCAAGCTCATCAGCCCCAGAGTCAGGGCTCGCTTCCCGATACTTGAAAGAAGCGATGTAGATTTTCTTAGACTAATCACGATGACTCCTGATGTTTAAGGTTTGAGGAAAAGAGTCGTAAGTTAAGTTGTACAGCCCAGCTCGATGCAAAAATCAAACCTACGCCGAGACTAAATTTTAAAATGGAAGCGACGTCACACTTTCAATGGCAATATTGCAGGCTGTGTCACAAAAATATCCGGGCGGTAAAAATTTGTTCTCAGGAATTTTTACCTTATGCCTCGATGCTATAGAGGATTTTGGGTTGCCAATCAGTTTTGAATAGTAAATGGAATAAGAAATTAAACAGCGTTGACAATTATTTTGCGCAAAAACTGATTGAGTCAATTAGTGCCAAATAATGTCACTTTGTAAATTTGTGTGTGTTGGTTGTCAGGTAATAATCATCACTCATAATTGAAATAAACCCATTCATGCTTAATCTATTTGATCGGGAGATTTAATGAAGCCTTGAGTTGGTAATCGAATTCCCTGCAAAATCTGTGTCCGGTATTACAGGCTTGTGATCAATCGCTCAATTCATGATTGTCGCTCATTTATTGGAGTGAGTATTGCTACTAAATGAAAAATCCAGTCACATTATCCCCCCTTGGGGAGGGTTGTTTATGAAAAACCAGGAATATAAAAATAGGCTAACTGTATTTTGGTCTTCACTTGTTTGCATCTTCACCTTGTCCCTCTTGAGTGCTTGTGGTGGTGGCGGTGGTGATGGATCAGGCGGATCACAAAAACCCGATGCGGTGACAGTAGATTTGCCGGTCGCTTATATCAAACGAATTATTCCGGTTGATGAAGATGAAAACCCGGTTTATCCCGATTTGCTAAACCCCGAAGCATTTAATCCCGGTGCGGAATTATTTGTAAAACAACGCGCTGCAGCTTCTGCGCTTGAAGTGAATATCACCGCCGGTGTTTTTCCACCAGATGAAGAAACTCCAACCATCTCCAATTACGATGTGAAAGATTTGTCCACATCGGCTGATGGTAAAAAATTATTATTTTCCATGCGCGCACCGGAAATTGAGGATGCAGATGAAGATGAACAGCCGACATGGAATATTTGGGAATATGATTTGACTACCCAAACATTGCGTCGCGTTATAGTGTCTGATCTGGTCGCTGAGCGCGGTGATGATGTCACACCCATTTATCTTGCTGATGGTTCAATTTTATTTGCATCAAATCGACAAACACGTACGCGGGAAATTTTGTTGGATGAAGGCAAGCCTTCCTATCAATCAGTAACAGAAGACAACGACGAGCTGACAACATTTTTATTGCACAGAGTGAGATCGGATGGAACCGAAGTGCAACAAATTTCATTTAATTTAAGTCACGATTTCCAACCGGTTTTATTACAAAACGGACGCGTTTTGTTTTCGCGCTGGGTCGGCACACAAGGGCAGCAAGACAACGAGCAAATTGTTTTTTATACCGCCAAACCTGATGGTACGGATGTGCAATATTTTTTCGGTAGCACCAGTTTGAATACGGCACCTGAAAATGAAGATTTGGCCATGCCGAGATTATTTCATCCGCAGGAATTGCCTGATGGTCGTATAGCTGCCATCTACATGCACAATGAAACCAGTCTCGGTGGGGATATGGTGTTTGTTGATCCTGCATTGGGTACCGAAGGCCCCATTGAATCGATTTCGTCATTACCTGTGGTGATTGATCCGGAATTAATTTCCTTGCATGGGCAGTTTGCATCCCTGTCGCCTTTGTTTGATGGTACCGGTCGTTTGCTGGTGAGTTGGTCACCCTGTCGGTTATTGGAAACGGAAGAAGAAAGGTTGAGGCCATGTACCACAGGTTTGTTGGTGGATGGTGAAGCTGAAGAAGGTTATGAAGCGGCACCTCCTTTGTTTGGAATCTGGATTTATGATCTGGCAGCGGATACCCAGTTACCTGTGGTTCTTCCCAGCGAAGGTTATATGCTGACGGAAGCTGTTGCTTTGGAAAACGCCAGCAATCCTGATTACATACCCTCGGAACTCGATCCTATTCTGGCCAGTGAAAACGTTGGTTTGTTGCACATCAGAAGTGTTTATGACCTTGATGGCGCCTTCAATCGTTTGGGTGCCCAACCCACAACCATTACTTATGATCAATTGAAAGCGGCGCCTGCCGATCAACGGCCTGCGCGCTTCCTGAGAATTCTCAAGCCTATCCCCTCGCCCGATGAAGATACCCTGGATGAGCAAGACGACAATATCTATGGCAACTTGATGGATAACGACATCAATGCATCGAGAGAAATTATTGGATATGTGCCGATTGAGGCCGACGGTTCTGTGCAAACCAAAGTGCCTTCCGATATTTCATTTACCTTTGAAGTGGTAAATAAAGATGGTCGTCGAATCCAGGCTCGCCATCCTGTCTGGATTACCTTGCGTGCGGGGGAAACCCGGGAGTGCCATGGTTGCCATGACGGGCAAAACACCTCCGTGGTTCACGGTCGCGAAGAGGGTGAGCCGACTGCTTTGAATGGGGGGGCGGCCACCTCCGGAGTCAGTTTCCCCAATACCCAGCGCTACGATACTTTAGGTGCACCCATGACCCCGAACATGGGAGAGACCATGGCAGAATTTGCGGCGCGCTCGACTTATTGTGATTCCCCTAACGATTCATCTACCTGTATGCCGATGGCCGGCCCGGGGCAGGAACGCAACCTCAAGTCGCCAACGGTGGATGTTGTTTATCGCGATGTCTGGTCTGCTGCCGGTGTGACGCCAACGCCCGCCTTCGACTTTAGCTACAACAGCATGATTCCCGGTGCGCAACCTGAAGATATACCGGCGCCTGTGAATGAGGGGTGTCGCCTGTTGTGGAATCCCTATTGCCGCATTGTCATTAATTACGAATACCATATTCAGGTTTTGTGGGAGCAGGATCGTGGTGGTTTCAGCTGTCTGGGTTGCCACTCCAATGCTGATGCAAACGGTAATGTGATGGTGCCATCCGGTAATTTGGAGTTGGGTCGTGCAAAAGCGGCAGCAGATGAACCAATGCTCTCCTATAATCAGCTGACCGAAGGGCGCAACAGGCAGATTTTGTTGGAAGGTGATGTATTAACACCGAATATACCTGTCTGCGAATTTGTTGATAACAGCCCTGATGTTCCGGCTTGCTTCGTCACACTGGATGCCGATGGTAATCCTACCTGTGAGGGTGTTGATCCTTGTCCATTTGAGCAAGTGGAAGAAACGGATGTAAATGGAGTCACTACTCTGGTGTTGGTATTGGATGATATGGGTCAGCCCATTCCCCGTACAGAAACCCAGGAGCTGCCGTCCATAGTGGGTAACTCGGCAATTGGCAGTACAACCTTTTTCAATCGTTTTACCAATGCCGGAAGTTCGCACTACAATTACCTCAATGCGCATGAATTGCGCTTGATCAGTGAGTGGCTGGATTTAAACAGCAACTACTACAACAATCCATTTGAGATGGCGATACAACAGTAAGAATTAGCTAAGGATTTACTGTGCAAATATTGAGTCAGTCCGTGCGAACAATTGGCGTGCTTTTATTGCACGCCATTTTGTTGTTGGCACTGCCGGTGAAAGCCGATAATTGGTTCAGCAAATTGTTTGCTGATGAAATTCTTCAGGTTACGGTTAATGATGCATTCCTGAATGTATATTCGGGGCCGGGTCGCGGCTATCCAATTTTTCACATAGTTGAACGGGATGAAGTGATTACCCTGATCAAGAGTCGCACCGAGTGGATTAAAATCAAAACCCGGCGCAATCAAGTAGGTTGGATCAGAAGGGAAGATATGTTGCTGACACTGAGCCCCAATGGTGAGGTGCCGGATTTTCCAACTTACACCCGTGCTGATTATCTCGAAGACAGAATTGAAATGGGCACTGCCTATGGGGATTTTGATGGTGCCGATAGTATTACCGTCAATTTGGGTTACCGATTTACGCGTAATTTATCAGCAGAAATTCGCGTAGCTGAAAATACCGGAGTTTTTGCAGACAGTAATTATTTTGCAGGCGTTTTATTATTCCAACCCTTTCCGAAATGGCGGGTTTCTCCTTATCTCGGTATAGGCGCAGGTACAATCAAAACCTCGCCGAGTGCAACCCTGATTGATACCGAAGATCGCGAAGATTCGGTTATGCAAGCCAGTGCAGGGACTTATCTGCATATTACAGGTCGATTGTTTTTACGAGCGGAATATACCAATCACTACATACTCACAAGCCGCAATACCAATGAAGAGGTCAATGAATGGAAAGTCGGATTAAACGTGTTCTTTTAGGCGCGTTGTTGAGCAGCATTTATCTATTCAGTCCTTTGTCTTTTGCACAAGAAGATTCATCGCAAAAAGATAATGAAGAGCTGGATAAAATTATTACGCCGGATATAGAGCGTCGTCGCATTAAAGAAGATGATCTTGATAGCGAAGATTTCGAAGTGGGCATTTACACTGGAACCATGAGCGTTGAAGATTTTGGAACCAATACGGTTGCCGGCATTACAGTCGCTTATCACATCAGCGAAGATTTTTTTGCAGAGCTGGATTATGGTTTAACCAAAACAGAAAAAACCAGCTATGAGTTATTAAGTGGTGGCGTTGATTTATTAACGGATGATCAAAGGGATTTAAGTTATTACAACTTATCCCTGGGTATTAATTTTTTACCTGGACAAATTTATTTGTGGGACAAGTGGGCATTCAATACCAATTTTTATTTAATTGGTGGTGCAGGTAATACGTCATTCGCCGAGAAACAATATTTCACTTACAGTTATGGCGGCGGCATGCGTTTTTATATGACTGACTGGTTATCAATAGATTTTTCTTTGCGTGATCACAGTTTTGAACATGAATTATTTGGAACACCAAAACGCATTCATAATATGGAAGGGCGTTTTGGCATGGCGTTGTTTTTCTGATGAGTTTATCCGTAGGGTGGGCATAAAGCGTAGCGTGCCCACATGAAGAATATGAAATGGTGGGCAGGCTGCGCTTTATGCCCATCCTACATGAGGATTGTTTTATGTTATCCATGTTGAAAAGAAATTTTGCTGTTATGGGTTTTGCAATCTGCTCTGCTTTGCTTTCAAATCTTGTTTTTGCAGACGCGGCCCCGGATTTCAGTTTGCCAAGTAACTCCGGTAAAGCCATGAAATTGTCCGAGCAGCGTGGCAATGTAGTGATGTTAAATTTCTGGGCATCCTGGTGTGGGCCATGCCGTCAGGAAATGCCTCTGTTGGATGCAATGTCACAGCGTTACAGCGCAGCCGGTTTTGTTTTGTTGGGTATCGATGTTGAAGAAGACAATACCGATGCCAAGAAAATTATTAAAGACTTGAACATCTCTTATCCGGTGTTATTCGATACTGAAAATAAAGTCAGCAAGTTATATTCAGTCGAAACAATGCCTACTACCGTGATGGTAGATAAAAAAGGCCAGATACGTTACATCAATCGCGGATATAAACCCGGTGACGAAAATAAATATCGCGATCAAATTAGGGAGCTGATGAAAGAATGAGTAAATCAGTCACTCGAATCTCGCTGTTGCTATTGGTATTTTGTACGGCTGCCTGCGGTCGCATAGAGCCATGGGTCAAACCCTATGAGCGACAAAATATTGCTGACAAAGTCATGAGTTTTGAGCGGGATCCTGTTGCGACTTCTTATCTGCATCACGTGTATGACGCGCGTGAATCGGCCCGTGGCGGCGATGGTGCCTCTGGAGGCGGTTGTGGTTGTAATTAATAAAAAAAGTTTTGACCCCACCCTAACCCTCCCCTTACCAGGGGAGGGAATAGTCCCTCCCCCTGGCAAGGGGGAGGCTAGGGGGTCATGGAATTACGTGAATATTTTATTCTTATTATTCTTAATAATATTTTTTTCGTTGCCCTCATTCGCTGCCGTTCTTCCCGATGAAAGAATGGATGTGATGTATCACGGCTATGATGGTGGTGGCGCGCAAATTGATGGCCCATCGATTCTCGTCAGAAAAAGTCTTGGTGCACATGTTTCTGTGTCGGCAAATTATTATGTAGACATGGTGTCGAGTGCATCGATTGATGTTGAAACCACCGCAAGTGCTTACGAAGAAGAACGGAAAGAACAAGCGTTCAGTGCACAATTTGTTTTCGATCGTTCACTTATCAATGCAGGTTATGTTCACAGTAAAGAGAATGATTACGAAGCGACAACGTATTCTCTTGGTGTGGAGCAAAGTTTTTTTGGCGATTTAACAACCCTGGGTTTTGGTTTTAGTTTGGGTGACGATGTTATAGGACAAAACATTAATGGAGTTCCTGATCCTACCTATAAAAAAGACATGCAGCGTCGCAAATACAGTATCAGTGCATCGCAAATTCTGACCAAAAATTTATTGGCCTCATTTAGTTATGACTCGGCGACAGATCAGTGTCTCGATCTTCCCGATAGTGGAACCTGCCTTAATAATCCTTATCGTCAGGTTCGTTTTGTGACGCCGACAGGTGGTGTGGGTTTTGAAGTTGAAAAATATCCACAAACACGCAGTTCGGATGCGGCGGGAATACGCTTGATGTATCACATGCCATGGCGTGCATCGTTACGATTTGATGCCAGAGCCTTTACCGATAGCTGGGGAGTAGAAGCGTCAAATTATGAGCTTCGTTATGTTCACAGTTATCAGGACAATTGGTTGTTTGAAGCCAAGTTCAGGGTTTATGAACAAACAGAAGCTAATTTCTATAGCGATTTATTTCCCTATTCAGAGTCTCAAACCTATTGGGGGCGGGATAAAGAATTAAGCCCGTTTAGCTCCAATGTTTTTGGTTTGGGTGTGACCTATGAATTGCCAAAAGGCACAGTTCCCTGGTTCGAAAAATCAACCGCCAATTTTTATTGGGATCATTTCGATATCAGCTACGATGATTTTCGCGATGCCCGAAAGTCAATGTCGGTTGGCGGATCAGCCCCTGCATACGCAGTTGGTCAAGAACCCCTTTATTCTTTGCAAGCTGATGTATTCAGGCTTTATTTTTCCTTCTGGTATTAAATTTAAAGAGCTGAGTGCTCAGCTCTTTTTATCATGCTTAAAAAATGTAAGATTCCTTGCGCTCCTTTCATGCCGGTGATCCAATCTGTTCGTTATCCGTATATCAGTCAATCATTCAGCGGGATTCCTATCATGTTAAAAACATTTATCGCTCTGGGAGCATTGGTTATGTCATCTTTTGTGAGTGCTTGTCCTGAATATTTGCAAGGTGAATATCGTAAGTTGCATTCACAGAAAAATATTGATTTATGTGAATTGACCAAAGGCAAGCCGGTATTGGTTGTCAATACTGCCAGTCATTGCGGTTTTACATCTCAATTCAAAGGATTGGAAGCGCTGCATCAACAATACAAAGATAAAGGTTTGGTCATTGTGGGTTTTGCCAGTGATGATTTTAATCAGGAAGATGCGGACGAGGGGAAGGCAGCAGAAATTTGTTTTCTTAATTTCGGTGTAACTTTTACTATGTTTTCACCCACCCATGTGAAAGGAAAAGACGCCAACAATTTGTTTAAGTATCTCGCGACAGAGTCCACTGCGCCCAAGTGGAATTTCAATAAATATTTATTGGACAGTGAAGGAAAATTCGTCAAACATTTTGGCAGTATGACCAAGCCTGATTCAAAATCATTGACTGAAGAAATTGATAAGTTGTTGGTGGTGAAGGAGTAGGCCCTCACCCTAACCCTCTCCCAGGGGGAGAGGGAATTTAATTACTTCGTCGCGAATAAATCAGAGTTTATCCCCTCTCCCTCCGGGAGAGGGCTAGGGTGAGGGCAAATGGTTTAGGAGGGTGAAATCACCAAAAAGTCTTCACCAACATCTGCAAAGATAAAAACAATAAAAATATCGCAAAATATTTTTTCAGTTTTTCTGTCGGTAATTTGTGTGCGAGCTTCGCGCCCAATGGTGCGGTGAGCACACTCCCACAAGCTAAAGATAAAACGGCAGGCCACACCAAATAACCAATTGAAACTCCTTTGATACTTTCATCAAAATGTAATGCATAACTAACCGCACCGGTCATGGCAATAGGCAAGCCAACAGCCGCGGAAGTGGCAATTGCATTGCGTAAATGAACATTGCACCAGAGTAAAAATGGCACTGTCATAGTCCCGCCACCGATCGCCACTAATGCAGAAATTCCACCAATGCCCGAGCCAGTTAAGGCTAATAAACCGGTTGAGGGGAGTTGTCGTGATGGTTTGGGTAAAATATTACTCCACATTTTCCAGGCGACTATCGCCATAAAACTTGCAAAAAATATTGCCAGAAAATTGTTGGATAAATGTGTTGCGATGAGCGATCCGATAAAAGTACCTGCCAATACACCGGGTACAAATTTCATCACCACTGACCACAAAATAGCACGATGTTTTTGATGGGCGATCATGCTGGCGATAGCCGTGGGGATAATGGCCGCCATGGATGTGCCGAGTGCAAAATGCATTATCTGGGCCCTGGGAAAATCCAGATAACCAAAGGCCAATGCCAATAGAGGCACCATAATACCGCCGCCGCCTATGCCAAATAATCCGGCGCAAAATCCGGTGAGCACTCCGGTGAGCAATAAAAATAAAAGTATGTGTATGTCAAACATAAATATTTTTCCAGCCACGCATCAGTGCAAAATAATATTCATCTTCCGTTTGCAGTGTAAATTTTTTTAGAAAAATCTGTATGTCCGGATTGTCTTTAATGGCATCCAGTTTTTTTCTGATGGCAGGCAAATGTGATCGTAAAAAAGGATTGGTTGCCAGTTCAATTTTAATATTGACAGGAATCGTGGGTATGCCTGCCGTACGCTTTTTTGTTTCCTGATCAACTCGCTGTAATAGACTGGGGTTGTCAGGTTCCAGGTGCAAAGCAAATTGCAAATTTTGCAATGTGTATTCGTGCGCACAAAAAACTTCTGTGTGTTCAGCTAATGAAGCTATTCGTTGCAGCGAGTGGTAAAGGTCACTCACTTGTCCTTCCATATTCCGGCCACAACCTGCGCCGAATAACATATCGCCGCAAAACAGATGATGGTGAATCTGATTCCAATAAATGATGTGGCTGTTGGTGTGTCCGGGTGTGTGCCAGACACCAAACTTGAACGACCGCCATTCAACCTGATCGCCTTCGGTCAATCTGTGGGTGATAAATGCTATGCGCGGATCTTCAGGGCCATAAATCGGGCAATTAAATCGTTTGCTAATATCAGCAAGACCACCGATATGATCATTG
Source organism: uncultured Cellvibrio sp. (assembly GCA_946481095.1). The sequence continues at coordinate 16,055 of CAMLML010000022.1, read as the reverse complement.
TGGTGGTGGGTAATCAACACGGCATCCAGTTGTAGCTGATTTTTTTCCAGTGCGCGAATGCATACATCGGCATCGCCCGGATCAATCAGGACTGCATGGGCGCTATCTTGCAATAACCATAAATAATTATTCTGGAAAGCAGGCAGCGCATCTATCCGATATTGATGAGGCATAGATCAATTTTCAATGAGATAGGTGTTTTTCAATTTCACATAGTTATTGGCGGAATAACTGAAAAAATCTTTTTCAGTTTGCTTGAGTGGGCGAATTTGTTTAACGGGTGAACCCATGTATAAATATCCCGATTCCAGGCGTTTACCGGGAGGAACCAGAGAGCCTGCGCCAATAACCACTTCGTCTTCAATAATTGCGCCATCAAGAATGGTTGAACCTATGCCAACCAAAATGCGATTTCCCAGTGTGCATCCATGCAAACAGACTGAATGACCAACCGTGACTTCATCACCAATCACCAGTGGATATCCGGCGGGGTTGTAATCACTGGCATGTGTGATGTGTAATACCGACCCATCCTGAATACTGGTGCGAGTGCCAATACGAATAAAATGCATGTCACCCCGTATTACAGTACAAGGCCATACCGAAGAGTCAGGACCTATTTCAACATCACCAATAATAACCGCCGATTCATCAACAAAAACAGTTGTGTCCAGTTTCGGTTTTTTGTTTTGGTAATTTCTAATAGAAGTCATAAAATTTTCTCATCAGGATCATGGGATTTTTCGGTATATCATACGCGAAACAATTTAAAGATGCTGACTTCAGAATTATCCAGAGGTGTTTAATGTCCAATCCTTTATTGCAAAATTATTTTTTACCACCCTTTTCCAAAATTCAGGTCAGTCATATTGAACCGGCGATTCAACAATTAATCAGTCAGGGGCGGCAACAATTGCATTCACTGGTTCCTGAATTGAAAACCATCAATTGGGAAACATTGGTGCAACCTTTGGAAAATCAGGGTGATAAATTGGATGCGGCCTGGGCGCCAATTAGCCATTTGCATTCAGTTGCAGACAATGATGAACTTAGAAAAGCCTATGCCAATTGTTTGGCATTGCTCACAGAATATTCAACTGAATTCAGCCAAAACCAACCGCTTTATAACGCCTATCAACAATTGGCGGATAGCGATCAATTTGCAAGCCTTGGTCTTGCACAGCAGCAATCAGTCAAAAATGCCTTGCGTGATTTTCGCTTGGGCGGTGTTGCATTGGCTGAAAAAGATAAACAGCGTTTTGCACAAATCAAACAACGTCTTTCAGAATTGTCCACGAAATTTTCCAATAATGTATTGGATGCAACCCAGGCTTGGTACAAGCAAATAACACAAGTTGAAAAGCTTTCAGGTTTGCCTGAGTCTGCACTCGCCCAGGCCGCACAAGCGGCTAAACAAAAAAATCTGCCAGGTTATGTGTTAACGCTGGATTTTCCTTCGTACTACGCAGTCATGATGTATGCAGATGATCGTCAATTGCGTGAAGAAATTTATCATGCTTATGTAACCCGTGCTTCAGCAGAAGGAAAAAAATTTGACGGAAGTTCAGCAGCGGAATGGGACAACACCGACATTATTGCCGAAACTCTGGCACTTCGTCATGAAAAAGCCAGGTTGTTAGGGTTTAATCATTATGCAGAGAAATCATTGGCCAGCAAAATGGCGGAATCACCAGAGCAGGTGATGACATTTTTAAGCCAGATGGCAACCCAATCCAAACCTTACGCAGAAAAAGATTTTGCAGAATTAGCCACTTTTGCAAAAGCGTCAGGATGCGTTGATTTGCAAGCCTGGGATGTTACCTATTACAGTGAAAAATTACGCATTGCCAAATACGACATTTCGCAGGAAATATTGCGTGTGTATTTTCCTGCTGAAAAAGTCATCGCCGGGATGTTCAGTATTGTACAAAAATTGTTTTCAGTTCAAATCGAACAACTGAAGGATTTTGACACTTATCATCCTGATGTACGTTTTTATCAAATCAAAAAAAATGATCAGGTCATCGCGTATTTTTATCTGGATATGTTTGCGCGAGATAACAAAAAAGGCGGTGCATGGATGGCAGATTGTCGTGTACGCCGCAAAACAGCTCAAGGAGTGCAATTGCCTGTCGCATTTTTAACCTGTAACTTTACACCGCCAGTAGATGACAAACCTTCATTGCTGACGCATGACGAAGTCACGACTTTATTTCATGAATTTGGCCATGGTTTGCATCATATGTTGACGCAAATTGATGTCGCGGCGGTGAGTGGTATTAATGGCGTTGCCTGGGATGCGGTTGAGTTGCCCAGTCAGTTTATGGAAAACTGGTGTTGGGAAGCGGATGCTATCCCTCTCATCTCCGGGCATTTTGAAACAGGTGAGCCGCTGCCAAAAAAATTACTGAACAAAATGTTGGCAGCAAAAAACTTTCAATCCGGCTTGCAAATGATCCGGCAATTGGAGTTTTCGATTTTCGATTTTCGATTGCACGCAGAATATAACCCTGATTCGCCATTGAGTGCACATCAATTATTGAATCAGGTGCGTGATCAAATCGCGGTTATCAAACCACCGGCATGCAATCGATTCGAAAACAGTTTCAGTCATATTTTTACCGGTGGTTATGCTGCAGGTTATTACAGTTACAAATGGGCAGAAGTGCTGTCTGCAGATGCTTATTCACGATTTGAAGAAGAAGGCATTTTTAATTCTGAAACCGGAAATAGTTTTCTGACCGAAATTTTGCAACAAGGCGGAAGCAAACCGCCTATGGAGTTGTTTAAAAACTTTCGTGGCCGTGAACCCAAAATTGATGCACTCCTTCGTCATTCCGGGATCATTGAAAATGCTTGAAATGATAAAAAACAATACATGTAGGGGCAGGCGTTTGCGTCTGCTTTATGTAGTCACATGCAACTGCTTTGGCGGAGATCATCATGTCATTTAGTCAAAAACGTCGTTTTGTTGCAGGTGCAGTCTGCCCACGTTGTTCGGAAATGGATAAATTGGTTGTCTATAACGAAGACGGAAAAGATTTTCGTGAATGTGTTGCCTGTGGCTACAAAGACGAAATGCATTTCAAACCTGTCGCCAGAGAATTGGAAACCCGCGTTAACCAAACCGAAGCAGAAAAAAACCAGATCGAAGCAGTAAAAATTATTCCATTTGAGAAATAATTTAGGCGGTAAGGTTCTTCCCCCTGCCAAGGGGGAGGTTAGGAGGGGGTAAGGCTTTTCTGGCACAAGATTCGCAGTAGTGAAATCAAGATAATGTTTTTAGTTTTTTATCGAAATTTCGCTATGCCTTGGTGCATGGCATGTTAACAATGCACACTGGTAATCCTCGCCATGAAAAAAGAAGAACTTGTTGAAGCCATTATTCTCGCCAAACAAAAAATGAATTTAACCTGGGAAGGCATAGCCAGCAGTATTGGCATGTCACCTGTCTGGACTACATCGGTCTGTTTGGGCATGAATAGCGCGCCAGCCGATAAAGCGGAAGCCTTGTGCAAATTATTTAATCTACCCGACTCCGCTAAAGCAGCATTAATGCAATGCCCCACCAAAACCTGGGAACATGCAATTCCACAAGACCCACTGATTTACCGTCTGTACGAAATGATCGGCGTTTACGGCCCAACAATTAAAGAAATTATTCACGAAAAATTCGGCGATGGCATCATGAGCGCAATTGATTTCACTATGGAAATAGGCAAGGAAGAAAATCCAAAAGGCGATAGAGTGATTATTAATTTAAATGGGAAATTTTTGCCTTATAAGAGTTGGTAAGGGATGCCTCCCTGCCTAACTCTGGATGTTGTTGAATAATTCCAATAGTGATTTAATTTTTATTTCGCTAGCCTCGTGATTTTTGCGTTGCTGCATTCCTAAATCATATTGGTTGTTAAGGTGCTCGCTAATTTCACTATCCAGACGTTCAATCGTGGCAAGCCATAGGGGGCCATTTGCTATTTTTATTTCTGTGGCGATATCTTGATTATGAATGTTTTTAAATACTTCAATTAACTCAAGCGATTTTTTTGTTGCAAGAGTCTTTTCAGCATTAATGCTAATTTGTAGTTGCATGTTTTCCAATAATCTGGGAGTTACTTGTGTTGTAAATTTGTTTCTTTCATTAACAGAAATTTCAGCAAGTAGTTCTGATAGTTCTTGAATGTATCGCCCGTTATATTGTTCATATGATGTTTTTTCAATAGCCAATAGTTTTAGGTATTCATTGAGTGTGTGGTTTGCGGTTGCTCTCCCTGATTGCGTAGCGTAGTTGCTCATCTCGAAAGCAGATTCTACATTTAGATTCTGCCTGTAATCCTTGATATATTCTTCCATCTGAGTGACTAACTTACGAGTTTCTGTGGCTAGTTGTAAAACTTTATCGTGAAAATCCTGCTTCATTTTTAAACACCTGGTTGGTTGATGTTTGACACATGCTGATTATTCACAATTCACCTTTGTGGAATGTCGAATAAAAAGTACCAATTTATCAACGTCGGTTCTGTCCCACTCTACGCGACCAGCCAAACCATCATTCGCAACCTTGCAGTTTTCACCAAATGTTTGTTGAATTTTTTGGTTCTCAGCTGCAATTAATGAAAGTATTTGATAGCGATATTTTTCTGGGTTTACAATGCTTAAACCTATATCGCCACGCTCTTCCAGTTCTGTGCGTCCGATCAATTTGGCATTGGTAACAAATTTCTTAAGTTCGGTAATTTGAGTTTTTGCATTCTTGTTACTATCAATTGCCACTTTAATTGAAATATTAACATAGCTGGTGTCAGTTACTTTTTTGTCTTCGATAATCACCAGTGAATCGTTATTTAAATCAACAGGAGTCAGAAATTCTTCACCGTATGAGAGTTCAATACCTTTAATTTTTGATGCTGACGAAATCAAATTTTTGATTGAATCAATAATTTCAGATTTCCGCAGTTCCGGTGCTCGACTGTCATTAATCAGTTTCACTTTTTGCACTAAAAAATCTGCTTTTTTGGTAAAAGTGATGGCGGGAGTATCGTAATAATCACCTGATCTAAGTCCCGTTACGACTATTTCCTCTGCATAGTCTTGTGCGAAAAGGTTTAAGGGAAGCAGGGTAGTGACAAGTAACGGGATTAGTGAATATTTTTTCATAATGTATTTCCTTTTTGGTTTAGGTGTAACTATTGCTTTTCTTTTGAATTGATAAATATACTTTTTTGATCCATAGCTATTAACCTCAATGATTTTTATTTTTATCCACCCAACTCTCCACCACCAAGCTCCCAATCATATCGCCTTGCACATTCACTGCTGTGCGAATCGTATCAAGCAATCTGTCGATGGGTAATAAAATGGCGATGGCTTCTATGGGTAAGCCTACGGATTCCAGAACCATAATCATGGTGACCATGCCGGCGCTGGGGATTCCGGGGGCGCCCATGGCGGCGATCATGGCGGTGCAGAAAATAATGAGTTGTTGTGCAAAAGTTAAATCAATTCCGGCGAGGTTGGCGACGAATAATGCAGCGGATGCTTCATAGAGAGCGGTGCCGTCCATATTGATGCTGGCGCCGAGGGGGACGACAAAACCGGCGATGGGTTTGCTAACGCCTAATTTATTTTCAACGCAATTCAATGTGACAGGTAGTGTGGCTGAACTGGAACTGGTGGCGAATGCAGTAATTAAGGCTTCGCGTGCGCCGCTCCAAAACCAAAACGGGGATTTTTTGGTGAAGATGTAAAGAATTAAGGGCAGTACCACTACTGCGTGAAATAATGTGGTGGCAAAAATTAAAATAACAAATGAGCCCAAAGTGCTGATCAATTGTGAATCTTGCGTGGCGACTAATTTGCAAAGTAGTGCGGCGATGCCGAGTGGAGCCAAGTGCATAATCCAACCCACTATGCGCATAATCAACTCAAATAACTCTTCCATGATTTCCATAAAGCGTGAATTTTGTTTGCCATTTTTAATAACGGCTATACCCAGAATCAGTGCAAAAATAATAATCGGGAAAATACTGCCAGATGTCAAAGCTGCAAAAGGATTTTGAAACAGTGAATGTAAAAACTGCGCGAAGAACTGATCTGCTGATAATGACTGCGCTGAAAATTTTTCCATTGCATCAGCAAATAACGTCATTTCCAAATCAGCGCCTGGTTTAAACCAGTTGGTTGCAATTAAGGCAACCAGCATTGCCAGCCCCATAGAACACAAAAAGAAAATCAAGGTGACTTTCCAAACCAGACTGGCTTGCTGATGTTGTTGCAGCCGCGCAACGCCGATAAAAATGGACGAAAATACCAAAGGCACCAGCACCATTTTTAACATGTCGATAAATAAGGTGCCGATGAGATTGGCGATATAAAGCGTGTATATTCTTGTTGAAGAATCAGCATCGAATTGAGCAATACCTGCGCCGATTAAAACGCCGAGTATGGCGGCGATGAATATTTGTTTGTTTAGGCTTGGCATTGAACCCCTCTCCCCTACCCCTCTCCCACAAAGGGGAGAGGGGACTTGGTTCTATTCAAATGTTACTTGAACTCATTCTTTCAAGTTTATCTTTTATTTTTTTAAGAACTCAAATCTGCTCCCTCTCCCTTGATGGGAGAGGGCTGGGGAGAGGGTGTTTTTACAAACACTCCACATCTTTCCCCGCACCTTTCACCAAACTCACATTGGCAAACGTCACATCCAAAGTGCCTTCAGTAATTAATGAGAAAGGTTGCAACACTTGCGTCCAGAATTCGCTGGCTGGTTGTTCAATGCCAAAATTTTCACCTGACTTTGGATAACAGCCCAGCGGTACAGTTACGGTTTTCCAACCTTGACCGGTGAAAGTTTTTAATGTTTCAGTGAGATCAATATCGGACGCACAATAAGATCCACAACCCAAACGCAGGAAAGTGGTTTTGTCGGGAGCGCTATCGACTTTGATATCAAATACCAGTGCAGAATTTTCTTTTACATAATTGGTAAAATCTTTTCGACTTTCGACAGCCAGTGCAACTTGCCCGCTGCCTTTTCCATTCCATACGACACGGCGTGCGTCTTCCTGTACTTCGCGATCCACTGCAGTCATTTCCAGTGAAGATACGCTGACAGTTTTTCCAGCCATAACAAGGCGATCATTTTGATAACCTGTGACTTCCAGTTGCCATTCATCTATGGGACGGCGATTAAAAATATCCAGTTTATCTACCACTTCTTCGGCTTTGAGACCTTCTTCGGATAAGCCATCACCCAAAGTATCTTTATCGCCGTAACTTAATCCATAACCGTAAGCAAAAAGTGGATCGTATTGTTCATCGCCGATGTTCAATGGTGTTTGATCAGGTTTTTTCGGCCAGGAAAAACTCAGGCGACCTTTCATGTCGTAATTAATTCCACCTTCGGCATTTTTGAAAATCACATCAGCAACACCATTGCCTTCTGAACCTGGTAGCCAAACTGCAACAAATGCATCGGATGCATTTAATTCGCGATTCACCCAAAGCGGGCGTCCGGAAATAAATAATGACACTACAGGGATATTTTGACTGCGTAATTTTTTCAGCAATTCCCAATCTCTTGCATCGCGTGGTTTGTATGCGAGATTGCCTACATCACCTTGCATCTCAGCGTAGGGATCTTCACCGAATACGACTATGGCCACATCCGGTTTTTCAGTGAAAAATCCATCAACACTGAGAATGGTTTTGCCACCGGCAGCGTTAACGACTTGATTAATGCCGTCATAAATTGAACTGCCGCCGGGGAAATCTGCGTTGGTGTTGCCGGTACCTTGCCAGGACACTGACCAGCCACCGGATTGTTTGCCAATATTGTCGGCACCATCACCGGCAACCAATACTTTTTGGTTGCGTGCCAGTGGTAACAAATTGTTTTTGTTTTTCAACATCACCAGCGATTCACGCACAGCTTGACGTGCAATTTCACGATGTTCGGGTGCGCCAAGAATTTCTTTTTTGCCTGCTAATGGGCGAGTTGACGGAGCGCCTTTTTCAAACAGACCTGCGCGAATTTTTACACGTAAAATTCTACGCACTGCATCATCCAATCGTGTTGCCGTAATTTCACCGGATTTGGCTTGAGCTAATAAATTTTTGTAGAGTTCTTTCCAGTTTGGATCAGGCACCATATAAATATCCAAACCGGCCATTAGCGATTGCGGGCAGTTCAATACGGTGCAACCGGGAATAAAACTGTGACCATTCCAATCACCTACCACAAGCCCATCAAATCCCATTTGATTTTTTAGTACATCAGTCAATAAATATTGGTGGCCGTGCATGCGTGTGCCTTGCCAACTGGTGAAAGAAGCCATCACGACCTGAGCACCGGCTTCAAGGCCGCTGAAATATCCGGCACCGTGAATATCGCGCAAATGTGTTTCATCACCTTGTGTCGGGCCGCGATCAACGCCTTGTAATGTCCCACCATCACCTATGTAATGTTTGGTGGTGGCGATAATGTGTTCATTACTTAGAAATTTTTCTGATCCGCCTTCACCTTGTAAACCTTTTACCATTTCACCGGCAAACGATTTTACTATGCGGGGATCTTCTGACCAGGATTCATAAGTACGGCCCCAACGATCATCGCGTGCGACGGCGACTGTTGGTGAGAAATCCCAATCCAGACCGGTTGCTGCAATTTCGCGTGCAGTTGCCCAACCAATTTTTTTCAACAATTCAGGATTATTGGTCGCACCCAAACCAATATTGTGTGGAAACAGAGTTGCGCCCACCACATTGCCCAAACCATGCACGGCATCAGTGCCCCACATAATCGGAATACCAATTCGACCATCAGATTTATCTACCGAGGCATTGTAAAAACTGTCAGCCAGTTTTACCCAGTCTTCCAGTGTTGCGTATTTATTTTTACCGGGCGTGCTACCGCCACCATTTAAAACAGAACCTACGTGATATTGCTTGATGTCATCCGGTGTGACTTCATGTATTTCCGGTTGAATCACTTGCCCGATTTTTTCTTCCAGTGTCATTCGGGCCATTAAATCATCGATACGTTTTTCAATCGCCGGATCTTTGACAACTGCGCTTTTTATTGCTGGCCATTCAACCTGGCTTGCCGTTTTTGTGACACTTGGTTCGGATGCTGCTGATGTGGATTCCTGTTTTGAATCACAAGCCGCCAGCGTTAGTGCCAGCACACCTGAGACAAACAAGCCCGGTGATTTTATTTTCATGGTTTTGACCTCAATAGAAATTAACAAATAAATTTTTGCAGATTGCTTTACCCACAATCAGTTGGCCGATTATAGAAAAAATTTTGCGCAAATGAGTTTCACTTTCGGGTATTGATTAAAGTGGTTCCTGTTTTTCACTGACGCTGATTCAAACTTGCTTTCTGAATTCTGTGCAGTTCAGCAATTCCGTCTTTTGCCAGTTTTAACATGGCCGCAAATTGTGCTTCGGTAAAAGGTTCTGCTTCGGCCGTTCCCTGAATCTCGATAATGCCGCCGTCATCGGCCATCACCACATTCATGTCGGTGTCAGCGGCGGAATCTTCAGGGTAGTCCAGATCCAGCACCGCTGTTCCCTGATAAATGCCAACAGAGACCGATGCTATGGCACGCTTTAATGCTTGTCCTTTGGTTTTACCTTCTTTTTCCAAATGGGCAATGGCATCTGCCAGGGCTACCCACGCACCGGTGATTGAAGCCGTGCGAGTGCCGCCGTCGGCCTGAATTACATCGCAGTCAAGATGGATAGTGTTTTCACCCAATGCCTCCAGATCCACAGCTGCACGCAACGAACGGCCAATCAATCGCTGGATTTCCACAGTGCGACCTTGTTGTTTGCCACGAGCCGCTTCGCGATCCATGCGGGTACCGGTTGAACGCGGCAACATGCCGTATTCCGCCGTCAGCCAACCTTGTCCTTTTCCCTTCAAAAAAGAAGGAACGCCATTGACCACGCTGGCAGTACAAATCACTTTGGTGTCCCCAAATTCCACCAATACAGAACCCTCTGCATGTTTGGTGTAATGACGTGTGATTTTTACAGAGCGGAGTTGGTCAGGTTGGCGAAGACTTGGGCGCATGGGATGATCCTGTACATAAATTAAGGAGGGTGAACTTTAACAGCTCGCTATGCTATATTCATCTAGTCATCTATCTGGTCATTTGGAGGTATATATGAATACTTGGCCTGTTCAAGACGCAAAAGCACGGTTTAGTGAGTTATTGGATTCCTGTTTGCAGGAGGGGCCTCAAATGGTTTCCCGTCGTGGGTGCGATACGGCTGTTCTCATTTCTGTTGAAGAATGGAATCGCCTGAATGCGGGTAAAAAACCTGGATTAAAAGCTCTTTTGCTGGCTCCCTCTTTTGGTGAAATTGAATTGCCTGAACGAGGTAAAGCAAAACGCCGTAAGTCAGAAGCTTTGGAATAATTTTTTGCAGGGAAATAAAAATGTATTTAGTGGATACCAATGTAATTTCAGAATTGAGAAAAGCAAAACCCCATGGCGGAGTAATGGCCTGGGTGAATCAGGTTGATGAAAAGGATTTGTTTATTAGCGTTGTAACTTTGGGCGAGATACAAAAAGGCATTGAAAAAACACGGATGCAAGATAAACCCAAAGCGCTTGCTTTTGATCATTGGTTGGATCAAATCGCTGAAGAATACAACATTCTGCCTATGACCGAAAAAACCTTTCGCTTGTGGGCAAAGCTGATGCATGGATTGACTGATGATCTCTACGAAGATGCTATGATCGCCGCCACCGCTATAGAGCATCAGCTTGTCGTAGTCACTCGAAATGTTCGCGATTTTTCGGCATTTAATATCAAAATACTAAACCCATTTGAATTCAAATAAATAACAGGAATTGAAATATGCCACGCAGTATGACCGGATTTTCCCGCCGCGAAGCCAAATTTTCATGGGGAACACTTGTTTGGGAAATTCGCAGCGTCAATCATCGCTACCTCGAACCCAGTTTTCGTTTGCATGAAGACTTTCGCGAAATTGAACCGCAATTACGCGACGCCATGCGCAAATTATTACAGCGCGGAAAAGTGGAAGCCAGTTTGCAAGTGCATTGGGAACACGAAGGCGAAAACGAATTGGGTATTAACGAGCAACGCGCCGCACAAATCGCCAAAGCAGCACAACAAATCAATCAATATTTAGGCGAGACTGCTGCACCTTTAAGCGCTCTGGATATTTTGAAATGGCCAGGTGTGATCCAAAAACAAGAGCTCAATCGCGAAGAATTGCATCAAGCGGCTTTGCAATTATTCGATCAGGCGCTTGAAGGATTGGTTGAACACCGTTCACGTGAAGGTGCAGAACTCGAACAATTAATTTTGCAGCGTTTGCAATCCGTTTCCGAAAATGTCATTAAAGTTCGTCAACTGATGCCCACCATTCTCGCCGCTCAACGCGAAAAATTACAAACCAAACTCGCCGCATTACAAATCGAATTGGATCCGGAACGTCTCGAACAAGAAATCGTCCTGCTCGCCCAAAAAGCCGATGTAGACGAAGAACTCGACCGCCTCGACACCCACGTCACCGAAGTCAAACGCAGTTTGAAACAAACTGATTCGTTAGGCCGCCGTTTGGATTTTTTAATGCAAGAATTAAATCGCGAAGCGAATACACTCTCATCCAAATCAGTTGTGAGTGAAACTACACAAACGGCTGTGGAATTGAAAGTGTTGATCGAGCAGATGCGGGAGCAGGTGCAGAATATTGAGTGATTTGTATAATGATTTATAAGAATAAATAAGGAGTAATGAATGTTAACCCCATACCAAAGTCAATATTATGCGTGGATGTTAACGCGCCGGGCTGCAATTGATTCAATTGAATCTTTGGCGCCTACATTGGTGGATTCCCAAGTTGATCTTAATCCTCATCAAGTGGATGCGGCACTTTTTGCGTGTAGAAATCCATTATCAAAAGGGGTCATTCTTGCTGATGAAGTGGGGCTTGGAAAAACTATTGAAGCAGGTTTGGTTATTTCGCAACGTTGGGCGGAAAGAAAACGAAAGATACTGATCATTACACCAGCAAACCTGCGAAAACAATGGCATCAAGAATTACAAGATAAATTCAATCTTTTGGCCACAGTTTTGGAGGCAAAAAGTTACAACACACTCCGCAAAGCAGGGCATCTAAATCCTTTTTCTGTTACTGGCCCAATTATTTGTTCCTATCAATTTGTTAAAGCGAAAGCGCATGATGTAAAACAAATTGATTGGAATTTGGTTGTTATTGATGAAGCACATCGATTAAGGAATGTATATAAATCAGGAAATGTTATTGCGCGAACAATTAAAGAAACACTTGATCATGTAAACCATAAGGTGTTTTTGACGGCAACACCATTGCAAAATTCCTTGCTCGAACTCTATGGTTTAGTAAGCATGATTGATGATCGTGTATTTGGTGATTTAGAAAGCTTCAAATCACAGTTTATGCAAGTGAATCGTGACCAAGTGTTTTCGACATTGCGGTCTCGTATAGCTCCCTTGTGCCAACGTACGCTACGTCGACAAGTACAGCAATATGTTCCCTATACTGCAAGAATAGCCATTCTCGAAGAGTTTATCCCTTCAGCAGAAGAGCAACGGGTTTCATCGATGGTTGCTGAATATCTTCGGCGTCCCAATTTAAAAGCTTTACCTGCAGGGCAGCGTCAACTTATTTCGTTAGTTTTATGGAAGCTTTTAGCTTCATCAACACATGCAATTGGTGCGGCGCTAGAAACTATGGCAAATCGCTTGCAAAAGTTGCTCGATAAAACAGATAAGCCTGTAGATTTAATAGAAGAATTTGATGAGGACTTTGAAGCTCTTAATGAAACAGCCGATGAATGGGATCAAGACCAAATTACAGATACAGTAGTTACACCTGAAGAGCGAAAAGCAATTGAGGATGAAATTGCTGAACTGCGCATGTTTAAAGAGTTGGCTACGAATATAGGTGAAAACACAAAAGGAAAATCGCTTTTAATTGCATTGGATAAAGCATTTAATGAACTGGATCGATTGCGGGCGGCCAAGAAAGCAATAATCTTTACTGAATCAAAGCGTACGCAAAATTATTTGTTGTCTTTGTTGGAGGGAACTAAATATGGTGACGGAATTGTCCTTTTTAATGGTACGAATTCTGATTCGCGTGCGCAAAAAATATATAAAGAGTGGATTAAAAAACATGAAGGTTCTGATCGAATTAGCGGATCTAAAACGGCCGATACTCGAGCAGCCCTCGTTGAGCACTTTAGAGAAAAAGGCACCGTGATGATTGCTACGGAAGCTGGTGCTGAAGGGATTAACCTGCAATTTTGTTCTTTGGTAATTAATTACGATTTACCTTGGAATCCACAGCGAATCGAGCAACGAATTGGTCGTTGCCATCGTTATGGTCAAAAGCATGACGTTGTCGTTGTTAATTTCGTTGATTTGAGTAATCAGGCGGATGCGCGTGTTTATCAATTACTTGATCAAAAATTTAAACTTTTTGAAGGTGTTTTTGGCGCAAGTGACGAGGTTCTTGGTGCTATAGGTTCGGGTGTTGATTTTGAGCGTCGGATTGCTGATATTTACAGAACCTGCCGAACGCCAGAGACAATTAATACAGCATTTGTAAAATTACGTGAAGAGCTTTCCGGCGAAATAGATGAGGCTATGATTAAAACTCGTCAAAATCTTCTCGAAAATTTCGACGAAGAAGTTCAGGAAAAATTACGTATTCAGCAAGAAAATAGTAAGACCGCATTGGATGTTTACGAAAAAATGCTAATGGATTTAACTAAATCGGAATTGTTTGCGTGCGCCAATTTTTATCCAGAAGGTTTTAACTTAACTAGATTGCCAGATTCAAATCTTCAAGGAGTTGAGCTTGGAAAATATGAATTGCCGAGGCGTAGTGGTGATGCTCATCTGTATAGGCTTGGGCATCCATTAGCAGAATGGATTACAGTTCAAGCGAAAGAGAGATCTCTGCTCGGAGCCACAATTAAATTTGATTATAAGGCCTATGGTAACACTATCAGTGCGCTGCTTCCCTATAGAGGAAAAAAGGGAGTTCTAAGTCTTGGATTGTTAGAAGTTGATGCGCTTGATCAAAAAGAGCAGTATCTAATTGTGTCTGCAATAGATGAGGACGGAAATGCTTTAGTTGATGATATTCCCGAAAAGCTACTAAAAATTCCTGCGTCAGTTGTTGAAAGTAACACCGCAATTTCGTCAGTTGCTATTGATGAAAATATGAATAATAAAAAAGATAAACTTCTCAATAAGGTCAATGAAAGAAATCTCGGTTGCTTTCAGCAAGAAATTGAAAAGTTAGAGGCATGGTCAGATGATTTGAAGCTTCGATTAGAACAAGATATTGTCGAAATGGATCGGCAAATTCGAGAGATGCGGAAAAGTGCAATTGTTGCGGCAACATTAGAACTTAAGTTGCATTGGCAAAAATCACAAAGAGAACTAGAAGCAAAAAGACGAAAAATCAGAAAGCACATATATGAACAATATGATGAGATTGATGCGGAAAGAAACTTGTTAATTGAAAGCTTGGAGTCAAAGCTTAAACAAGAAGTTATTTTTAATAAGTTGTTTGTAATCAAATGGGAGTTGATATGAGTAGCGAAGAAAAAAATAACACCCCTTCCGTTGTCTTGGCGAATCGAATCGTAAAAGCTCTGAATGATCAGGGACTTTTGCTATCAGGTGATGTTAGTAAATTGGCCTTAAAACTATCTGAAGGCAAAACAACACCTGAAGATTGGAAATTAATTGCAGAAAAAGTAATAGATCAAGGGAGTAAGTAGAATGACTCATGGATCATTGAAATCTCTAACAATTAAAAGCTTAAGAGGTTCGGTGCTACCTTTTACTCTGCAATTTGAAAAAGGTAAAAAACTGACGATTATCTATGGTGAGAATGGAACAGGTAAGTCTTCCATTTGTGACGCTTTTGATTTCTTAGGTAAAGGGAATGTTGGCTCGTTGGACGGGAAGGGGCTTGGTCGAACATATCGATATTGGTATTCCCTTGGGTCTTCTCCAGCTGATATTTCAGTTGAGCTGGAGTGTAATGACAATACATTTACTGCAACACTATCAAAAGATAGCGTTTTCGTTGAGCCTCTATTTGATGCACCACCTAAAGTGGAAGTTCTCAGAAGAAGTCAAATCTTAAAGTTAGTAGAAGCAAAACCATCTGAGCGTTACGCGGCAATAAGTCAGTTTATAGATGTGGCCGATATAGAGGCATCTGAAGCTACTTTAAGAAAGGTGGTTCGTGATATTGAGAAGAGTGTTGAAGTGGCTGTTGCGCGGGTTCAAGAAAATTTGGATACAGTCAGCAGCTTCTGGAGTGATGCTGGTTCTCCAGATGGCAGCGCAACAGCTTGGGCGGAAAAAGAAGTAGGAAAGGATCGTCAGCAGGTGTCGATGGAAAAAGCATTGATTGATAAATTACTACAAATATTCAACAAAATTGTCATTAAGATAGGCGAATTTAATAACAAGAGTCAGGAGCTTGAGTCAAAGAATCAAGAATTAAGGAGTGAAGAGGAATTAATTAGTGCTTTGAATGGTCAGCTGAGTGGTGAATTTGAAGAAGTATTGGATTTGCTTGTCGCAGCACAAAGACATTTTGTAAGTCATCCGAATCAAAGTGTATGTCCATTGTGCGAAAGCAATGAGAATATATTGGGGCTCAGGGAAAAAATTGATGCTCGAATCGGATCGCTGCACACTTCACAAAAAATAAGGTCTGCAAGAGAAAGATTAGCTTTAAAAAATCAGGCTCGAGAGCTAATTCAAAAACAGCTGACGCAATCGAAACTTACTGTTTCGGATTTAATACAAAACTCCCTCGATGAAATAAAAGAAGCGAAACTTTTAAAAGGTATTGATTTTTCAATAATTACTGAATTTCTAAATTCTACAGAGATTTGGAATGTTGAAAATGACTCACAATTCAAAGGGTTGGCCAAATTAAAGGCTTTTCAAGATCAATATGTTTCGAGAGAGAAACAATTCAATACTCTTAAAAC
>CAMLML010000021.1 GCA_946481095.1 uncultured Cellvibrio sp. | reverse complement strand
AGACGTGTGCTCTTCCGATCTCAATCGCCAAGGTTTGCATATCAGTTTCACGAGAAACAGCCTGTTCAATAATGGATAAAGAAGGTAAACAACCGCCAGGGAAAATATAACGCTGGATAAAATCGACGGTTTTTTTCGCTTGCTCATAGCGCTGGTCAGGAATAGTGATTGACTGTAAGAGCATCAGACCATTCGGTTTTAGCAGGCTCGAGCAGACGCAAAAATATTTTCGCAAATGCTCATGCCCTACTGCCTCTATCATCTCGATTGAAACCAGTTTTGTAAATTGTCCTTTCAAATCACGATAATCGTCAAACAAAACCGTTATTTTATCGGCCAGATTTTCCTGGGTAACTTGTTTGATGGCAAAATCCCGCTGTTCTTTGGAAATGGTGGTGGTGGTGACTTTGCAACCATAGTGTTTGGCGGCATAAATTGCCATGCCTCCCCACCCGGTACCAATCTCCAATAGGTGATCTTCTTCTGACAGCTCCAATTTTTCACAAATGACTTTCAATTTATGTAGAGATGCTTCGCTCAAATTGCTATCGGCTGTTGGATAAATCGCAGATGAGTACATCATCGTCTTATCCAAGAACAATGAAAAGAAATCATTGCCCAAATCGTAGTGAGCAGAAATGTTTTTGCGCGATCCATCAAGGGTATTGCGATTAAACCAATGAAAAAATTTTAGTGATAATTTACTCAACCAGGACTGGTTATTATCCAATTTATTCAATAAATCAATATTCTTCGAAAATAATCTAACTACCTGGGTAACATCGGGTGAATCCCAATGCCCACTCATGTAAGCTTCTCCACCACCTATACTGCCTGCAAACACAACATCTGTATAAAATGCAGCTGAATTTACACGGATTTCAGCTGTAAAGTCGGTAACTGATGGATTTTCGCCTAGATAATAGCATTCATCCCCATCAATCAGTTTCAAACAACCGTATTGTAGTTTTGCCAAATTGGACAATAGTAATTTTTTAGAAATCGTCTGCGAAAAACTAAACGCTGAAGCTCTATGTGCAGAAAAACTTGCAATAGAATTTGATTTCATTTGGCGACTCCTCCAAAAGATTTATTGTGACTATTTAAAGATGATGTATTTAAAGTTTGGGGGGTTGATGGTTGTTGCACTGAACTATGCGAATACACCGGGACGCGCTTAATAAAAAGTCGCAGTGCTTGCCAATAAATCGCAACCGGAATTTTGATCGCAAGCCAAGGCATTGTCCAAATAATGCTATTCAAACGCCTGGCTGACCACGCTTCTCGTTTTAAAGTTAGAGTGGCGTCCATATGTCGGGTTTTGCCATCAACAGATTGCTGATGATTTTCCATATGTACCACTAATTGCTCAGCCGGTGTTGTACTGATCCAGTGGTATTGCATATCAATAGGATTAAATGGTGACACATGGAATTGCTTCTTGAAATCAGTATTGACTTTCCCTTTTTCATCACAAGCCAACAGGTAAGCATGCCTCTGATTCCAGGGTGTGTTATTGACTTCCGCTAAAATAAATTTAGGAACACTGGCATCTTTGTCAAAAATAAAATAAAAGCTGACAGGATTAAAGCAAAATCCCCAAACGCGTAATTGCGTTAACAAACAAATAGACCCTTCCGGGCAATAACCCAATTCCTGTTTTACATAATTTCTGATCGCCTGGTCGAGTGGTATAGACGCATCACCAAAATAATCTTTACGATTAAACCAGCCTAAATTAAATCGATTAAATGACCAAAACTTATTTTTTTCAAAAAGCTGAGGCAGTTCTTCCAGATCCAAATAAAACATACAGGCATCATAAGTAAATTCATGCGACTTTGGAAAAAACCGCCTGTGTCGTAATTTTCCGGAATAAATCGCACTCTTGATGGCCTTCATTCGAATCTCCCTGACATCATGTCAACAACTCGCAACCCGGAAACCACACCATCTTCGTGAAAACCATTGCGCCAGTAAGCACCACAGTAGTGGGTTCGATTCATGCCACTGATTTCTGCCCAGGACATTTGCGCGTTAACTGATGCAGGAGTAAATACCGGATGACTGTATTGATATTGTCCCAGCACCAAATCCGGATTGATTAATGAATTGGCGTTAACACTGACACAGAATGTATGAGGTGAAGAAATTTTCTGCAAAATATTCATGTTGTAAGTCAGTGCCGTTTTATCGAATTGCTGCGATTGAAGATTCAAGTAATTCCAACTTGCCCAGGCAGGCCTTGCCTTTGGCAATAAACCAATATCCCTGTGCAGGCATACATCATTCGCAATATAGGGAATCGCTGACAGAATACGTTGTTCATCAAGGGTTGGATCAGCCAGCAAATCCAAAGCCTGGTCGCTATGGCAAGCCAGAATTACCTGATCATAATATTCTTCGCCTCTTGCATCCGTATTAATCACTACCTTGTCTGCAGAACGACGAATCGATTTCACAGGTGTTTGACAGAAAATATTATGAATGAATCCTTGTGTCAGTGGTTTTAGATAGGATTTAGAACCACCTTTGATGCTGTACCACTGCGGCTGATTGAAAATAGTCAATAATCCGTGATTATGAAAAAATCTGACAAAAAATTGCATGGGCATTTGTGAGGCAGTTTGATTGCCTGATGACCAAATAGCCGAGACCATAGGTAAAATGTAAAGATTTTGAAAATAATCAGAATAACCTTGCTGGTTTAAATAGTGGCCAAGCGTTAACTGCTCATCAATTTTGTTATTTTCATAAAGTGCAGTACAAGCTTTATTAAAGCGAAGAATTTCCCATAACATTCGCCAGAATTTTCCATTCAACAAATTTCTTTTTTGTGCAAACAATCCTTTTAGAGATGTTCCGGCGTATTCAACACCCGTATTTTGACAGCTAACACTGAAACCCATATCCGTTTTTTGATAATCCACATTAAGTTCAGTGAGTAATTTTATAAAATTGGGGTAAGTTCTATCGTTAAATACAATAAAACCTGTATCAACCGCATACTCTTCTCCATCAATATAAACCTGTTTGGTTGCGGTATGCCCACCTATTTCAGACGCTGCTTCGTAAACGAAAACCTGATGTTGTTTTGATAAATAATAAGCGGCAACCAAGCCACTAATTCCTGAGCCTATAACGGCGATTTTTTGTTGATGGCTCATGCTTCTTTCCTCACCACTTTTTGTAAAATTCGTTTCTGTAATGCAAAAGGAAATAAAGCGATCAGTTTCATCAACCAAACCAGCGCTTTTGGAAACTCAATTAAATTTTTTCGTGCTGCTATGCCCTTCACTATAATTCGAGCAGCTTGCTCGCTGGATGTGATTAATGGCATATCAAAATCGTTGGCCTGAGTTAGCGGTGTATCAACAAAGCCGGGGCGAACGATGGTTACATCCAGGCCTTGTGCATAAAGATCAACTTGCAAGCTTTTTAAACAATATTCAAAAGCTACCTTGCTTGCACCATAAGATTCAGAACGGGGTAAAGGTAGAATTGCGGCCAGACTGGAGATGCCAACCAAATGCGGATTACGGGCATACTCTTTTGCAGCTAATAACATAGGTAAAAAAACTTCGAGACAATGATGATTCCCTCTCCAATTCACACTATCCACACGATTAAAAACAGAGGACGAAAAATGATTCGCATCAATATATTCACAAGTGCCTGCATTTAAAATTAATACATCGAGGTAGGTTGTTTTCTCCAACACCAACGCTTTCACAGCACGAACCTGATCCAATATTGAAATGTCAGCAGGTAAATTGATGACTTGTTCCGGAAAATCTGCTTGTAACTTGTCCAGCTTTTCTTTTGATCTCGCCAATGCAAAAACTTTATGACCCTGGTTGAGATATTCCCGGGCAAGGGCCAGCCCAATACCGGAAGATGCACCTGTAATTAGAATATTTAAGGGTGTATTCATATCGAAGCCCGGCACTCTTTCATTTGGTTGATTGAATCGCTGAAAATAAAGCAATAGTTGATTTTCGGCTTTCCCCCAGATCCACTACCGGTGCAGGATAATTTTTTACAGCTTGCGGCATGTGAATTTCTTTCGCTGATAAATGAGCCAATTCAGGGATCCATATACGAATAAAGTCTCCGTTTGGATCAAATTTTTCGGATTGGCTTACAGGGTTAAATATTCGGAAATAAGGCGCAGCATCTGTACCTGTAGATGCACTCCATTGCCAGCCACCATTATTTGCTGAAAAATCGCCATCAATTAAATGTTGCATAAAGAAATCTTCACCCAATCGCCAATCAATTTGACAATTTTTGGTTAGGAACATGGCAACCACCATGCGCAATCGATTGTGCATCCAGCCAGTTGTTAACAACTGGCGCATGGCAGCATCGACTATTGGAATTCCGGTTTTCCCTTCACACCAGACATTAAACAACGATTGATCTGATTTCCAGGGAAAGGCTTCAGTGTAGGCTTGCATAGGTTGACCTTTACAGACATGCGGAAAGTTGACGACTATATGCTGATAAAATTCGCGCCAAATAATTTCACTGATCCAGCAACTGGCACCTGCATTTTTCCCACCCCAATCACCTTGCGTAAATTGCAATACTTGATGAATCGCTTGCCGTGGCGAGATCACACCCAATGCCAAATAAGGTGATAAAGCTGATGTGCCGTCAATTGCAGGAAAGTCGCGATTTATTTTGTAATCGGTAATTTTATTCTCGACAAATTGCATTAATTTTTTATGTGCAATTTTTTCACCCGCCTGCCAGAATGATGAATCTTTTAAATCATTTTTTTTGAATATTTTATTAATAGCCTCTTCCGAATCCGGCTCAATAACCAGAACAGGTATTTTTTTGGGGGCAGGCAAAGGTTGCATAGCTTGACCGGTAGATGTCAGTGGCATAATAGTTTGCAGCCATTTATTTTTAAAAGCGGTAAACACTTTGTAAGGCTCACCCTGCCCATTCAGAATCATTCCGGGTGGAATAATCACACGATCATGGCAACGTTTGACTTGAATCGATTTGGCAGAAAGCTGGCGATTCACCCCCATATCACGCTCAAGCTCATCTATTGGATATTCCGCATTAAAGAATAAATGATTCGATTTAAATTCATCGGTAATTTTTAATAGCAACTTGGGAATCTCTGTCGATTTCTTGACAGAATAGATTTTTAACGGAATATTTTTTTCCAATAATGACTGGCGCAAGGCAAGCAAATGACGACAAACAAAATCCAATTGAACAGGTGCAATCTGATGTTTACTGATCCAGGACTGACAATGAATATAAACAGCCACAACATTCATTTTTAGATCACAGGCTTTTGCCAATGCAGGATTATCTGCAATACGAAGATCATGCCTAAACCAGACTATGGCCGTCACTTGCTCATTCTCCTTTTGATAAAACCTATGATGCCGCCGACCAGTGGCAGGTGTTCATACAGCATTGCACCTGCATCAAAATAATCACGATGAAAGAAAACTTTGTCATTAAATTTAAGATGACTGGAACCCGATATTTCCAACAGTTGGCCACCGGCAATTTTCTTGTGACTATAATGCATAGTCCAAAACAATACGGCTTCTGAAGGCAATTCTACTGAGTGGTGAAATTCAAAACGACATTCGATCAAATCCTTCATCATGGATTCAAAATAAATCGTTAACCCCGACAGCCCATTAATCGCATGAAATGGATCACGAAACTGAATATCTTCAGCATAGATTTCTGGTAATTGCGATAAGGTTTTTGAATTAAATTGCATATAAACACTGCGCAGTTGATTCAAGAGACTATTCGGCATGATCTACTCCTTCCAAATCCTGTATTAGTTTCTGTAGCAGATACTGAAAACGCGTGGCCAGTACAATATGTTCTTTTGAATTTTCATGACCCGAATTTTGTATATATTCTGCAACTGCACCCAATAAAATCAATTTTGTTTCGGATTCCATTAATTGGTTGACCTGTGATAACAAGATAGCTTCATCAAGCTGGCGATAACCCAGCAGACAGAGATATTCCGGTTCCAATTTATTGATAGCGTAAGCCAATTCATGGTTGTCGATATAGCTAATGATTTCCGACATAAAACCATTAATTAACAGACCATAATTCAATAATAACCCTATCGTTTTTTCTTCAGTTGGTGAGGCCATCATGACCAGAATTTTTTTACCTTTCGCCGTTTGGCGTTGGCGATATTGCATACGGCATAATTGTTCTTCCAATACCGAGGTGAAAAATCTTTGTACAGATGCTTGAGGAAATGGATCCGCATGCAATTGATTGAGCAATGGCAATATCAGGTTATCTGCCAGTAATTCCACCGGGTATTCGGAAAATAGTCTTTCCAATTCTTTATCCAATTGTCGTCGATTCATTTCCAATGCAGATAAATACAAATTGTTTTGTAACTCATCCCAAATTGAATCTACTTCTGCGACTTCAGCCTGATCTTCAACCTGATCTTCAACCTGATTGGTGCGCTGTACCAACTCATTCACTTTGCTAATGGCCAAACCTTTATTTAACCAATACTGCACTTGCTGAATACGTTGCAGATCATCTTGCGTGTAAAGCCTGTGGCCTTTTTCCGTACGCCGGGGTTTTAATAATCCGTAACGCCTTTCCCATGCACGCAGGGTCACTGTGTTGATTCCGGTCAAACGTGAAATCTCACGAATTGGCAAAAATTCATCTTGCTTGATAGGGTTCATATATTGGCCACTATATGATTACGTAAACCCAAATTTTCCGGATGTGGCGACCAGAAAGTTTGTGTTTTTAAATAAGGATTATCGAGTTTTAATAAATGATGTTTAAGCAATGTAAGAGGTACAACCAAAGGCACCAAACCGGCATGATAGGATTCAATCAGATGTGATAATTCCTGCTTTTCAATTCCGGAAATATCTTTTTTAAGATAGCCGCGTAAATGCATCAACACATTGGTGTTACCTTTTCGCGTCGCTTGATGTGAAAGCGCCTGCATGAAAAGTTTGAAAAATGTATCGCAGCTTGTTTGCAAATCCCGTTCACGCATATTCGCCAAAAAACGGCCAATGGTGTAATAGCTGGGCACATGGTGCGCCATTACCTGATATTTATAACGTGAATAAAAATCCAATAATTTTTTCGCGCTGAGTTCACGCTCGACTGATCGTTTCCAATCATCAAAAGCAAACACTCGCGTGATAAAATTTTCACGCAACCCGGCATCATTCAAACGCCCGGCTTCTTCGACAGGCAAAAAAGGCATCAACTCAATTAAGCGCTCGGCATAAGCACCCCGCCCTTTGCTATCTTGCGGATATCCATTGTCGCGATAACGCTTCATACCAAACACACCACAACTCGGTGAGTTTTGCATAAACACATAACCGCAAATGTCCGGCATTTGTTTGGCGACAATTTCTGCTTGCTCTTTCAAAGCATCGGTCACATCCAATTCAGGATTATCAACGCCTACAACACGTGTATCACCTTCCTTAAATACCAAACGAATAGGTTTACGCGGGATGCCCAAACCAATCGCCACTTCCGGGCAAACCGACCGGTAATCAAAATAATCCGCCAGCACCTCGGTCAAATAGCGATTGTGCTTGTGCCCCCCGTCATATCTGACCTTCTCACCCAGAAGACACTGGCTAACACCCACTGGAATTTTGTTCATCATTAAACCTATACAAATTTACGATATTGTATAGGTATACTCTAAAAATTGTACAAAGCAAACAAAATGTATAAATATTTTATTGTTTGAAGGAAAATGGAGGGCATCTATAGACTATTCTGCTTTTTCATCAGACCGATTATTAAAGACTTCCTTTACTACAGGAAGCACCCCAAAGACATTTGGCCAGCCTGTGTAAAAAGCCAATTGCGTCAGTACCTCGGATGTTTGTTCTCTGGTTAATCCATTTTCCATGGCACGATTTAAATGATAGCTAACGGAGGATAAGTGTCCGTTGGCAATAAGCGCACTCACTGTCACCAAACTTCGATCTCGGGGAGTCAGATCTGGCCGACGCCACAGATCAAGAAAAAGTGCATCGGTGGTGTATTGCACAACACCGGGGGCAATTGCACCATAATTAGCCTCCACACTCGCTGCACGCCGCTTTTCAGCTTCTTCATTGAACGGCAGCAGTTCGACTTTTGCCGCCGGTAATTGATCAGGGCCTATTCCCCGTTGTGCAAACACCTCTTTCGCGGGACCAATAGCACCAAAGGCATTACCCCAACCCGCGTAATAGGCAAGATGGACAATAATCTCCGATATCTCGCCTGGTTTAACACCGTTGTCCAAAGCCTGAGCGAAATAATACGGGAGAGCTCCGGTCTGACCGCGAGCGATCATTGCACTAATGGTAACCATACTGCGATCCCGAAGGCTGAGATCAGGGTGTTTCCATACCTCACCATAAAGCTTCTCTTGTGTGTAATGTTCCAGTGCCGGGGCGACCTGTTGTACGTCATTTGGCGAGAGACGTCTTCTTTCGATGTGAGGCTGGGTAATCTCAAGGTCGGGTTGTTTTACTCCCAGCTTGATCACCTCCGCCTCAAACAATTTCAGTGATTTAATCATGGGTTTAGTGATAGCGAGATACTTTTGAAAATGAGGCGATTCCCTGTGTAGCAGGTAAGCCTGCTCATTGGCATAAAACTCCAGAAAACGAAGCTGTGTGGGGTTGTCTTTTAAGGCGACGGAATATATGGCAAGTACTCCTGGCTCCAAGCGAATTGAGTCCTCGATTTCCTCAGTCACCGCAGCCATGTAAGCATCAATCCAGGCTGGATGAATGTCGAGTTCGGCAATACGCACATGAGGATTGCTGGATAGCTGCGGTTTTCTCCCCAATATCACAGGTATGGTGTCGTGCAGGGTTTTGGCTTTTATCATGGCACCAACTTCGTTGCCGAATTGTTTGTAATGTTGACTTCGTATGTGGGTCTTGTAGGCCTTTTTGTCCTTATAAATCTCGAAGACAAATACTTGATCCGGGATACCCTTCTTGATAAGTGCATGAAACTCCAGCACGCCTTCTTCCTGATCCAGGGTGTTATTGATATTGGTAATAGAAGCTGTTTTAAAATTTCTGATTTGGGTAGACATGATTGTGAGTTCAGCCAAACGTACATATGGGACAACAGATACTTTCCCGGGCAAGGATGAATTGGATTGCAGAGTTGTTTCCATATTTCCTTCAATATTTGCTTGAGCTTGTTGTGCCGAACTGTTTCCAATAAACGCAAGGGACAAAGCCAATAGATTGAGGGGTCGTAAAAAGCAGAAAAATGCCTTTTTGAAAGCAATAGAAGCTTGATAGCTGGTCAAAAAACGTGAACATATTGTTGGCATGATAGAAATTCCTCTTATGGAGAATAATCTGTTTACCCAATGGTCTCCTGCGAAGGATGACCTTTTCCTACTATTTGAAGTATCTGCACCTCTTCATCACGCACCTGCTTCAACATCGCGATATAAGCAGGATTTTCCGCTGGCGGAATATCAGGATCATAAACCTCAGCCAGCTTACGCATGGATTGTTGGTCTAATTTCACAAAAGCTTTCACTCTTGCCTCTGCGTCATCCGAAAGAATCCCCAAAGCTTCCAGTGCGCAGCGGCCTGCTCGTACCGAGCTATCGAAGGTTTCACGGATAATGTCGTCGCAACCGGCATCGTAAAGTTTATAGACATGAATTCTGTCGTAGGCACGTGCGACGATATGCAAATCAGGCCGAACTCTTTTAGCGTATTTCACAATTTGTAATGTGTGCTCCTGATTATCGATAGCCACTACAAGCAAACGCGCCTCGGCTAACCCCGCCGCCGTTAAAAGATCTGGTCTTGCTCCGTCGCCAAAAAAAGCTTTGATTCCAATCTTGGTCAAGGTGTCAATCATCTCTGCGCTTAAATCAAGCACCACCGTCTCATACCCATTGGCGCGCAAGATACGATTGACTACTTGACCGAAGCGTCCGATGCCGACAATTATTGCGGCGCCTTTAATATCAATTTCATCCGCTCTCTTTGATTGTGATTGGACCATATAGGGAATGATCACGCGTTCGAACAGGATAAAAAGTAATGGCGTCAGCAACATGGAAAGTGCCACAACTAACAACAGAATCTTGCTTAACGATTCAGGTATGACAGTGTTTTGCACTGCCAGAGATAGTAGTACAAAAGCAAACTCACCTACCTGGGCCAAACCCAGTGCAAACAGCCAACGATCTGTACCGCGAAGTCGAAATAGTGAACCGATTACCCAAAGGATCACTGCCTTGACGCTCATGAGCAGCAGGGTGAGAGTAGTGATGAGTAACCAATGTCCCGCGAAATAGTGAAAGTCTATACTCGCACCGACTGTAATGAAGAATAATCCCAGCAGCAGCCCTTTGAATGGCTGAATATCGCTTTCGAGTTCATGGCGGAATTCACTGTTGGCAAGCACCATACCCGCGAGGAAGGTGCCAAGTGCCGGGGATAATCCTGCTACGTCCATCAATAGGGCAATCCCGACCACCAGTAGCAAGGCTGTAGCTGTAAAGACTTCCCTTAGTTGTGCTGAAGCGACAAAACGAAACAATGGCTTGGCCAGGTAGTGTCCACCCATAGTCACAAGTGCCACCGAACCCAGTGTGATGATTGCGCTGGCCCAGCCGGGAAGACCTGTCAGGAAACCACTGTGTTCCGGCGCGTGTACTGAGTCGGAAGTCAAGGCAGTTACGATATCCGGGCTGGATAGCAAGGGTAACAAGGCAAGTATCGGGATGACGGAAATATCCTGAAACAAGAGCACGGCGAAGCTGGCTTTACCTCCATCACTTTTCAAAAGTCCTTTTTCGCTGAGTGTCTGTAATACGATGGCTGTTGATGAACCGGTAGCAATCAACCCTATAGCCAATCCTATCGCCCAAGTGGTTCCACACAACCAGGCAATCAGCCAGATAGCCAAGGTTGTTCCTGCCACCTGAAGCCCACCAAGGCCCAACAATCGGTTCCGCATCTGCCATAACTGGCGAGGTTCCAGCTCCAACCCCACCAGAAACAACATCATGACCACACCGAACTCGGCGAATTCCTGGAGTTTATGCGTTTCAATTCCCAACAAACCGATCAGTGGCCCGATAACCATACCCGCAATCAGGTAGCCGAGTACGGAACCCAACCCAAAGCGCTTAGCAAAAGGAACTGCAATAACACCGGCGCAAAGGAATATAAACGTGTAAAAGAGCAGGCCGTCCAACGGATTACCCTGCCATCAGCCGAAGTTTATCCTTGTCACGCATTTGCATATCAAAACTCCTGTCGAGTCGGACGGAAAAGAATTTCGTTGATATCAACGTCCTCCGGTTGGCTGATGGCGAATAACACACAACGTGCGAAGCTGTCGGCAGGAATAGCATTTTGCTCATAAAATGACTGCATCACCGTTGCCATACCTTCAGCTTTGGTTGAGGCGGGCAATTCGGTGTCCACGGCGCCTGGTGAGAGAATGGTTGAGCGAATATTGTAGGGTTTGATTTCCTTGCGTAATCCTTCAGATATAGCGCGAACGGCAAATTTACTGGCGCAGTAAACAACACCGCCTGCACTTACAAGGTGACCGGCAACGGAGGAAACATTGATGAACTGTCCACTTTTCTGCACTTTCATCTGTGGCAATGCGGCAGCAATGCCGTGAAGAACACCCTTGATGTTCACATCAATAGTCTGATGCCATTCATCTACACGTAGCATTTCCAATGGAGCCAAAGGCATGACTCCAGCGTTATTCAACATGACATCAATGCGACCATAAACTTCTATAGCTCGATTCACCAACGCTTGCACTTGTGAGAGCTCTGTAACGTCGGTTTGCATTATGGCTTCGTCCCTCATACCCAATTCCTGAGCCAGTGCTTTTAGACGATCCAGCCGTCGAGCACCGAGCACAACTTTGGCACCGGCTTTAACCAGATGGCGAGCTGTCTCCGCCCCTAACCCACTGCTACCGCCGGTTATTACGACAATCTTGTTTTCGATATTTCGTGTCATGGTTTTTCCTCCGTTTGTCTCATAGTTTTAGCAATCGTTCTGCGTTGCCGTAAGCAATAAGTGCCTTCCCGGTATCACTGATAGGCAAGTTTTCAATAAAGGCTCGTGCTCCATCCAGGCTCTGGTAGGGATAATCAATCGAGTACAGAATGCGCTCGGCGCCCATTAAGGAATAGATGAATTGGAAGTGTGGCAGTGTCAGCATGCCACTTGGAGAAACGTAAACATGCTCGCGGTAAGTCTGTACGATTGGGCGTTTGAGTCCTGAAGCCTCCCGTGGAATTGAATCCTCGAGCCTCTGCAGGTAAAAGGGCACCATCTCTCCCCAGTGTCCACTGATCACTTGCAGATCCGGGAAACGGTCAAATACCCCCGCAAGCAACATGCGCACAACTTGAATACCCGCTTCGTTATGCCAACCCCAGGCAAACATGGACAAGCGTGCACTGAGCTCACGATCAAAGCCTCCATAATACGGCTCTTGCACGGCGGGTAACGTTAAGCCCGGGTGAACATACAGAGGCACTTTCAGCTCATTAAGAGACGCCAGAACAGGTGTGTAAAACGGATCATCCAAAAATGTTTCACCCGGTCTGCCGTTGATCAATACGCCCTTGAGTCCCAGTTCTTTCACCGCGCGCTCCAGTTCGAGTGATGCCACTTCGGGTACCTGCCATGGCAAGGTCGCAAAACCTGCAAAGCGTGTGGGATTTGCCTGAATTGCCTCAGCCAATCTGTCGTTGGCGGCGCGGTTAAGGTCAATGGCCTTTTCGTTGGAAAGCAGCTGTGGAAATCCACCGTAGGAAAGCACTTGCATGTCGATGCGGGCCTCGTCCATATCGGCCAGGCGTGCGACCCCCATGTCCAAACATTTTCGTGTAGATTCGCTTGGTGCAATTACATGTGGGCGCGTGGAGTCAGTAACATGCTGACCGTCCACAAAGCGACTTCCCCACCCGGACAGGAAAGGCGCTTCAGACGCAACCAACTCACGTGTGGCAGCACTTATGGCGGGATCAAGGATATGTTCCTCAACACAGATTAGTTTCATTGTGCCAGTACTCTGCCTGGGTCTGAGCCTGGACGAACAACCAACTAAAGGCAAAGTACAAAGGCTTGTTGCGATTTTGAGAAGCTGTCTGCGGCTCGCCATAATGATTAAGAAAGTAAGGCGTCACGTAACTTTTCGCCAAGACTCGCAGCTGACTGCGGGTTCTGACCAGTGATAAGGCGCCCATCCACTACTACATTGTTGGCCCAGTTAGCGGCATTCTGATGTTGCGCACCGCGTTCATTAAGAGTGGAAGCAAGCAAAAAAGGCACTACATGTGTGGATTGCACCTCTTCTTCTTCGCTATCAGTAAATGCGGCGACCTTTTTACCCTCGATCAGCAGACGGCCGTCAGAGCGGATCGCGTTCACCAAAGCTGCAGGACCATGACATACCGCCGATACAATACCTCCGGCAGCATCGATATCACGAATCGCCTTTTGCACTGAGGCGTTATCAGGGAAATCCCACATAGTGCCGTGACCACCGGCAAAAAAGATGGCCGAGTAATGTGAAGGGTCAATGTCGTCAATACATTGGGTATTGGCAATCTCATGACGAAAATCCGCATCGGCCCAAAAGCGGGCGATAACAGGGTCATTCATATCTTCCAATCCATCCAGCGGAGCATCTCCACCCTTGATAGACGCAAACTCCACAGCTATACCTGCATCTATCAGCTTTTCCAATGGATGTGTCACTTCGGCCAGGTTGTAACCAGTGGGGATACCTGTGTCACCCTTCACCGCACAACTGGTAACTACAAAAAGAACCGGCTTGAGTTCAGATGTTTGTTTTTTCATAGACGTAATTCCTCTATTAATTTGCAGCGGTATTGAGGTGTGCTTTAAAGAACGTTACGAGTTTCGTTACGGCTTGATTCACGTACCCGGGTTGGTCATATAAGGCAATGTGTGTAGCACCCTCGATTTCAAAGAGTTCCTTCGGCCCCCTGGATAAGGTATAGGCCTGGTCACTGTAGACCTTGGTGTCGGCATTACTGCCAGCGATTAACAACATGGGTTGAGTCAGAAAGATCGGGATTAAGTTAAAGCACGAGAACGCCAGCATTTTGTCCAGACTGGTGAGCAGAAAACGTCCTTTAGCATTGGGGTGTTGACCGCGAGCAGTTCTGTAGTACTCGTAACCTTCACGGAGCATTGTTGGGGTGTTTTCGTTAATGTCTTCCAAGCGCTCCGGGACAAAGGGAACATAAGCAGCTTGAGCTCCATTTGCCTCCATGCTTCGCTGTATGGATGCAGATCCAAGCGTTTTGATAAGTTCAGAATCAGGGATTTGTTTACCAAAAAAACTTCTTGCCGCCTCTCCCATGGGGGTTGCGCTGATTCCGGCAACCACCTTAAAACGGCGTTCGGTTTGCGCTGCGGCGATTGCATAACCTCCTCCAGCACAAACACCAAACACGCCCATTTGGTCAAGATCAACATAAGGAAGTGTTGCGAGAAAATCTGCTGCGCAGCGGGCGTCCTCTACTCGTACTGAAGGGTCTTCAAGAAGGCGTGGCTCACCGCCACTTTCACCCTGGTAGGATGAGTCGTATACGACTACAACAAATCCATGCTCAGCCAGCTTACTGGCATAAAGGCCTATTGTTTGTTCTTTCACACCTCCGGCCGGGTGTATCCCTACCAGTGCAGGATACTTTTTATTACTCTGAAATCCCTCGGGCAGATGAAGGTGCGCAGAAATCATAATATTTCTGTTAAAAAAGGAAACCGTCTTAGGCATAACAAGGACTCCAAGTTGGAAAATAAGTACCAAACCCTGAGCGCGCAGTGCAGCTATCCAAGCCCCCGGGAATTTGGATTCATATCGTTTATTGAAACCAGGTTGGGCAAATCAAGCGTTGCCGGGAGCGAAGAGAATTTCCCAGTTGGTAAAGGGACCTAAAGGGATTACATCCCAGCCGATAAGCCCAGCCTTGGCCAGGGGGAATGCAGCCAAAGCTTTTTTTGCTGCTTCAACTGAATCAGCTTCGGCAATAATGGCAACACCGGGGCGATCCTGACGAAAATAAATGTCCCGAATGACACCACTTTTATAGAGTTGCCACCCATGACGGGCTTCGTCCTTCATATGAGGTTGATACTGATCCATAGTTACGTCAGGTTGCGGGATATCAAGGCAAAGAAATTTCATCGGTAGGTCTCCTGCTGGTTATTGTGAAAATAGAATCATGGCTGTGATTTGTGGCATTCCCGGCATCTTCCTGGATAAGGATATAAACTGGAAGTAGTGTATAAGTTGATCCTGATATAACTTCAGGTTAATAATTCCTGGTACACAAGCTATGGCTTGGGAAAATTTTCAGAAGGGGCAATATGGATTCTTCACAACGTGTTCGTGCAATTCTTTCGTTTGTTCACGCGGCAGATGCCGGTAGTTTTGCTGCTGCAGGACGTGCACTCGGTATTTCATCAGCAGCCGTCAGCAAAAACATGGCCAGTCTGGAAAAAGCATTAGGTGTACGCCTGATGAACCGAACAACAAGGGCGCTCCAACTTACCGATGAAGGGGAGGTATTTCTTCGTCAGGTGCGAGTAGCGTTGGAAACTCTTGATACCGCTGTTGATACTGTGATGGCAAAACGATTTGGCCCAAGCGGACGAGTGAGGATCTCTACAAGCTCAGCATTTGGACGCGAGCATTTACTACCATTACTACCGAAGTTACTGGCCACTTATCCAGCATTGTCTGTTGAAGTAGATTTTGATGACAGGGTCGTTGACTTTGTAAATGAAGGTTACGACCTGGCGATAAGGGGCGGTAACATTGTGGACTCTGCTTTCGTGTCACGCTCCATTTGTAAGCTGAATGTAGCAATAGCTGCTTCACCTGAATATTTGGCCAAATATGGCAACCCCATGACACCACAAGAACTCCAAACCCATAGGCTTATCGCCAGACGATTTCTTGGTGGCAGGGTTTCTCCGTGGAATTTTAAGCTTTATGGCGGAATAACGACATTTGACCCCAGCCCTTCTGCAGTTTTAACTTTGTCAGCACCGGAAGCTGTTGTTGAGGCAGCGTGCGATGGTGTGGGTGTTGCCCAGGTTGGGGTTCATTTGGCGTGGCCACATTTGGTTTCCGGTGCACTTAAACTTGTATTGCACCAGTATCATCATCCCGGAGGTTTTGAAATGGTACTGCAATACCCACATCGTGCCTTGCTTGCACCACGAGTGAGAGCAACAGTAGATTATTTGCTTGAAGCATTCAAAGGCGATGAAACTTTGCAATTGCCTTTGGCAAGGTTAAAAGATTATAGCGCTTGAAAAATTCACTCCAACTTCAGATGAAAAACAGATCGCCACGAATCCAGAAGAATACAGAATGACTAATCTATAAACTCTGTATCAATTTCAAGATTTGTTTTTGTTCCTGTGTTGTCACCAACGAATCATAAAGAGATGACATGCAACGACGGAATGCGTCTTTATCGACGTCGGTTACGAAAGTGACGCCTTTTTCCTGGCAATTTTGCAGGGCGATTTTTTCACTTTCCGACCAATAGTCGCGCATTTTTCCAACAGAATCAGTCGCTGCCTGCACCAGTAGTTTCTGGTCGTCCTGATTCATTGAATCCCAACGGGTTTTTGAGAAGGCAACTATTTCGGGAACCATTGCGTGTTCTGTATAGGAATAATAATTGAATACTTCGAATTGCTTGTAGGTATAAAAAGTAGGGATATTATTTTCAGCTGCATCGATAAGCCCGGTTTTTTTTGCCGAAATTAATTCGTTCATACCAACCTTTACACCTTCTGCACCCATTGCTTTTGCTACAGCAACCCACATATCCGATGGCATCACCCGTAATTTGACACCTTTTATATCGGCCGGGGTTCGCACGGGTTTACTGGAATAAATGGAACGTGCACCACTGTCATAAAAGGCCAGACCTTTTAAATTGATTTTGAATAATGCATCCAATATTTTTTTTCCTGGCTCACCATCCATTGCACGATGCATGTGTTGGCTGGATTTAAATAAAAACGGGAGCGATAGCAAAATAGTTTCCGGCACTTCGCTGTTGAGCATGGATGGGTTAATTCGCATCATATCAATACTGCCGCTGCGCAATTTTTTAAACACTTCCGCATCATTTCCCAGCACACCACCACTGCAAATTTCCAAGGTTATACGGCCATTACTGCGCTGTGTTAATTGCTCGGCCAAATATTGTAACGCTCTGACTGCCGGGTGATCTTTGCCATGCATATCTGCAACGCGCAATTCAATACGTTGCGGGCCTGATTTAAATTTAAATGAGGCAATTGCCTGGGTAATTTTTTGAGATGATTGGGTAATTGAACTGATCGATTTTGCCGAAGCCGCAGACGCCTTGGAATTTTGTTCGCTCATGGCCGAAATCTGTTCAACCTTTTGCAGGATTTGATTACTGGCTTGTTCTTGCAGTTTGATAGATGAAAATAATTCCTCGACATTTTGTGCAGCAATAATTGAACCTTTATTAATGCGATCAATTGAATCGCCCGCGTGCTGCGCATGCTCAACTCCCTGATTCACAGCTGCTTCTGTAATAGACATGGCTTCAAAAGAAACGCTGGCATTGTCTTGCATGCGCGTAACAATTTTGCTGATTTCCTGGGTTGATTGCGCGGATCGTTGTGCAAGATTACGCACCTCATCTGCAACCACTGCAAACCCCCTTCCCTGCTCACCTGCCCTTGCTGCTTCTATCGCTGCATTCAGTGCGAGTAAATTGGTTTGATCCGCTATCTGGTGAATCACAATCGCCATTTTCGCAATACTATTACTGTCATCACGCAATGCCGAAATACTTTCAGACGCTTTGCGAACAGTTGTGCTGATATCGCGAATACCATTAACCGTGTTCAATATGTCCACAGTCCCACGTTCAGCAACTTCGCGCGTCTCGCGCGTATGTTCGCGCGCATCTTCACTTTGACGGGTAACACTGCCAATACCAGCGACCATATCGTTTGCTGCGCGATTAACATTTATTGAAGCATCACTTTGCAATTGCGAATTGCGCGCAATCGATGCAGCAGCTGTATCCACTTCTTCAATGGTGTAACCGAGATTTTTACAAATACGTTCAATACTCTCCAGGCTTTCACACAAACGCGAGTTTAAACTGGTATAGGCTTTGAGAATCTGACCTATTTCATCATGGCTAACCGATTCAAATCTTTGGGTAAAATCCAGTTCCGCTGCCGATCTGGAAACCGCATCCCGTAAATGTGCCAGTGGCTGCACAATCGCTTTCCAAAAACTGCGAGCCACAATTGCCAAAGCCATCAATATCACAATACCCAATATCAAGATCAAATTGCTGAAAAAAGACAGGGAACCATCTTCAACCAAAGAGAAACCATAGAGTGCAACCAGTAATAAACACAAGCAACTGATTATAGAAAGTCCAATCAACACCAGAGTGCGATTTGCAATATTCAATGCCTGCTCCCCTATTTCCTGTTAGTTTTTTTTGAGTGTAGACCAACTATTCCTGATTTCACTTTCTCAAAATCGCATATTCGTTTTTTCTATATAAAGCAGGCAAATCCTAATATTTTTCACAATGTCACCAAAAATCACATCAAGGCCGGTTTTAATCCAGATTGGGGCTGGAGTCACCCCAGTAATAATTTTTCCCCGCCTCAGTGTTAATGTCGATCAAATAACTATTTGCCAGCGATAATTCCGGTAATTTTTTATCGGTATGTATCAGCGGTTGCTTAATTCTGGGGGTAGAGTAAAAACTATTCGGGTTCTCGCCCCGTGCTTTTTTGAATGAAAATCCTTGAGCGTCAGGTAAAGGCGCATAGCTGCGCAAACGCAAGTTACCGCCTAAACGTGAATGGATTTTTAATTCACTGACACGGCCTTTTTGCCAACGCATATCCACCACAAAACCACCACGCATCACCAAACCTTTTACTTCTCCAGTCGGCCAATCCTGGGGAATCGCAGGCAACAAATGAATTGCACCATCGTGACTTTGCGCAAGCATTTCTGCGATTCCGGCAGTGAAACCAAAATTGCCATCAATCTGGAAAGGAGGATGCGCATCAAACATATTCGGATAGGTACCGCCTTCTTGTGAAAAGATCGAATCATCTGAAATCGCCGGTTTGATTTGTTCACGAATTAATTTCAATGCGCGATCACCATCCAGCATGCGCGCCCAAAAATTGATTTTCCAATTCATAGACCAGCCGGTAGAAGGATCACCACGTTGCTCCAGGGTCACACGCGCTGCGCTAAATAATTCAGGAGTGCGTAGTGGTGAAATCTGATTGCTCGGATGCAAACCATATAAGTGGGAGATATGTCGATGTTTGTCTAACGGATTATCCCAATCGTCTTGCCATTCCTGTAATTGATGATATTGACCGATTTGCATGGGAGGCAATTGCTCAATAATATTTTGCCAGCGTTTCAATATTGTTTTGTCTTCACCTAAAATTTTTGCGGCAGCGATAGAGTGCGTGAATAAATCAAACATTAATTGATTATCCATAGTGACACCGGACGCAATTTTTTTGCCAGTGATTGAAGATTCATTTTCCGGTGACATAGAAGGCGACACAACTAACCATCCCTTGCGTGGATCTTTAATCAAAAAATCTTCAAAAAATTCACAAGCACCTTTCATGATGGGAAATACGCTGCGCAAAAATTCTTTATCACCAGTGTACAAATACTTTTGCCAAAGATGTTGTACTAACCAGGCATTGCTGGTTGGCCATGCGCCCCAGGAAGCATCTACACCACCACTTATTCGCCAGATATCGGTATTGTGATGTGCCATCCAGCCTCTTGCACCATACATCTGTTGCGCACTTTGTTGCCCGGTTTGTGCCAATTCACGAATTAACTGAATCAATGGATCTTCCAATTCACTCAGATTAGTAACCTGTGCAGGCCAGTAATTCATTTCTGTATTGATGTTAATAGTATATTTACTATCCCAGGCAGGATCTTGCCGATGGTTCCATATACCTTGCAGATTTGCAGGCTGAGTTCCCGGTTGCGAAGAGGAAATCAACAAGTAACGACCAAATTGAAAATATAAATTCACTAATTGTGGATCATGGCGTTTGGCAAATTCACGGATACGTTTATCAGTCGGCTCATTGACAAACTCACTACTTCCCAGATTCAGACTCATGCGATTGAAATAATTTTTATAAAAATGGCTGTGTGCAGTTAATTGATCTGTAAATGCTGTTTTGCTTGCAGTAAATTTTTTAACAGCTTTATTCATCGCCTCTTCTGCACGCGCAAGTGCATCAGCGCTTATATCTTTATAATTAATAAAATTGGTTGCCATTGAA
Source organism: uncultured Cellvibrio sp. (assembly GCA_946481095.1). Next base: position 40,094 of record CAMLML010000021.1, on the reverse strand, counting down.
ACTAAAATAATGACTTCCGAGGCATTAGTGATTTCGAGATTATCGCGATTGGCTTTCACTTGCCCATCATGACTGGCCAGTTTTACCAGACTGGCCAGTTGAACCTGACCCTTAACGCCTTCATGATCACGTGAACGACCTTGCATTAATAAAGTCACATTCTTTGCATCCAATATCACGGGCATTTTGTCAGGATGTGATAAGCCCACATTAAAACTCAATGCACCTTTACGGTTCGCCTGTAAACGAATAGCAATGACCTGATCAACAAAAGAGGTAAAAATTTCCCGTTCATAATTAACTTCACCAACAGAATAACGAGTACGGGCTACTGCATTGGCAATATCAAGCTCACGATAATAATTCCGGAAATTTGTATGTCCTGGGAAATCCAGCAACAAATTACCTGCTGTTTGGTAAGGCATACCATGAGATCCCTGACTGGTAATGGTTTTTTCAGCAAGATCCGACGCAGCAACATATTGGTTCTCATCAATTAGTCGCCTGATTTCCGCAAGTGATTCGCGCGCAGCCAAATTTACATTATTGTGCGGCCCACCTGCCCAAAAAGTATCTTCATTCAACTGTAAATTTTCACTGACAACACCACCGTAAACCATAACACCCAAGCGACCATTCCCCAAAGGCAGAGCTTCTTCCCACAAATTGGCAGGTTTATCGAACCAAAGTTTTAACGGATTTTCTGATGCATTCGCTGATAAATTAGAGAATATAAAAAGCAAACAGATATTGTGTAACAGGGTGATAAATCGCATGGAATAAGTCCCGTTGTTATTGATCAAAAAACGAAATAATTTAATATTATTGTAATCACAATTGATCTTTTTTGACTTTCAAAATCTGCAATAATTTCTCAACCTCTTTATCATCCAACGGATACATATGATTGGCGTTGTAATGCATTGCTTCTACAAACTCCTCTTTCCAATATTGTCCGCATTTTATGCAGGTGTAATATCTTGTGCTATACCAGCTTGGAGGTTCACCATCATCGTAGATAAATTTAAGGGTTGCTCCAAACCATTCCAATTTGATTGGATCTGGATTTTTTTTGTAATGAGTAATGCAACTACATTTTTCCATACTAATTAAACTCCAATACGATTGATCTAAATTCTTCATAATTTCTGAATGTATTTAAACACGCCATAAACCACCTTGGCCATGGATTCATAATCAAGGCGATCATAAGTATCTGTAGATTTGTGGTATTCCTTGTTTCGAAAAAATGCAGTATCAGTCACCATAACGGCAGGTAAATTTAAATCCCAATAATTTCGGTGATCAGAAAAATCAACACCCTGAACAAAAGAAGGAGCATTGATTGAATAGGAATCCAAATCCGTATAGTAATTGATAGTATTTTTTAAACTGCCCGCATCACTGGAAAATAACTGCCCAACAACGGCAATATAATTACCCTGCTCTGGATAAAGATATCGAAGAAACGGTATCGGAAAACTCTGGCTTTTCTCTTCATCAGTAAAATAACCGATCATTTCAAGCGAGATCATAAGCCGCACTGTCTTATTGGTTATAGATCGGGAATGAACAAAACTTCCCATTCGCTCACTTGCAAAATGTGGCGGTTCCTCACAAGTATAAGCAACCAAAACAATTCGCTTCGATAGTTGTTGTTTACTCAAAAGCCGTCCCAATTCAATCAAACCCGCCACTCCACTTGCATTATCATCAGCACCGGGATGATCTGCATACGCATCGTAGTGTGCACCTACAATAATGACTTCATCAGTATCCGGCCCAAAATTTGAAATCACATTGGAATATTCCTCGCCCTCAATTTCATAGGATTGAAAATAAGTATCAGCATTAAATTCTTCAAAATGTGATTTGACATAATTCGCAGCCAATTTCAAATTCTGCGGGTGTTCAGAATCCCTGGGCAGGAAAGATTCACTCAATTCCTTGACATAATCCCTCAATCGATTTTTATCGACATGCAAAGATGTTTCGTCCTTAACTCCAACAGAGTAGTAAGGTCTTTTGATCAAATAAACCAAAGCGCCAGAAATTAAGGCAAGAAGCAGAAAAATACTGATGATTGATTTTAGGATTCTGGATTTCACTAAAAATTATTACCCTTTAATCGTAAGCAAATACCAAACTAGCGGTTAGTTACTTCACATGATTGACAACACTAATTAATATACGATTTAAAACAGGAAGATATTTTTATTTGTGTATTTGAAATTGCTTTCTTCCTGAGGTCTGCATATTCAGCCAGCGACTTGTCATTACGATAGCTAAGAAACTCTTTCTCACTGGGAAATTCAAGAATATGAACCTCCTCTCCTGTGCCATCAGAAAACCGACTTGTCTCGAATGCCGCAACGATACCGCCTTGATACTTTGTCATGACTTTCACAGCAATTTTCTCAAATTCAGAAAGAGCATCAAAGTTGTTAACATCCAGAATGACCACTATTTTTATCATTTGACACCATTACTCATAACGCCTAAGACCGGTACAGTTCTGTGAGTCCATTACCAAAATCAATTTATTGGTACATTTTTATACCTGCAATATTTTTTGCATTTTTACCAGTTCAAAAATTTCTCCATTTGAAAGACTTTGTTGCACCCTTTGGAGCTGGGAAAAACCACAGCTTCTATAAAATGGCTCACCAGCCAAAGTTGCCATTAAAGATATAGATTTAATGCCCATGCGCAAACACTTATTTTCACAAGCATCTAACAATTTCGTTGCTATACCTTTCCTTACAAAATCAGGATGAACAAAGAAGCTCTTTATTTCTGCACTAAGCGGTTCAGCTTTACAAAAGCTGACACCACCACAAGCAATTATTTGAAACTCACACTCAACAACAAACAAATTACCAGCTTCAATTAGCTCTGTAATGTCACTGATTAGCTCAAGTGCAACATCAACAGAAGACTTGCTATAAAATTGCACCTGAATACTTCTTGCTGAGTGCTTAATGAGAGAATCAATTTTTTCGAATTCATACTTATCGGCTTTTCGAACAAAATAATTCATAGTCTAGTCTAACGATTTAATCATCAGCACCAACTATATACCCCCGCTCCACACCATTACAATCAAAAAACATCGTCATACCTGCGAAGGCAGGTATCCAGCTGTTAAAAAAATTTCAACCATCAAGAAATGGATTCCCGCCTTCACGAGAATGACGATTTCATTATTATTCCTCTGAAAAAAATCTATCCACCGCTAACCTCACCGCATCTGCAACCTGCAATCGTTCTGGATGGCATGATAATAGTTTTTTAATTTTTACACGATAGGGTTCGCTGTTATCGAGCAGGTTGTCGAAAAGCCTAACCATCTCATCAACGCCGGATATCTTTTCTATCAAAACACCAAAACCTGCTTCTTGTATTTTTTTACCCGTGAGCAATTGTTCCAATTGAATTGGCAGAACAACCATAGGGTTTCCAGCTATGAGTGATTCCTTGCAGGAGGAAGCGTTGCCGTGGCCGACGAATAAATCCACGCTGCTCATGGCACTTTGAAGGTCTACCAACTCGGTGCTGAATTGAAATCTGTCGCTCACATAGGGCGCAAATAATTTCTCTGCGCCTTTGGGGCAAGCAATAAAAACGCTGGCTTTACAGCGCGCCAATGCAGAAATCAACATCTCTATATGCGGATAACCCGGTTTGAGATAAGCGAGGATTCGGGGACGTTCTTCACTGATAAAATCTACGGGGGAATCAACCAGTTTTGCTGTGGGGCCAACACAATAATCGACATCTTTTCGTTTTCCGCCGTAAAGATCGAGCTCGGGAAAAGTGCTGATGACAACACGATCAACTGCAAATAATTCAGTCAAATGAGTCAATTCATTTCGACCACGCCTTCTCAGCAATATATTGATCTGCTCCAACACCCTTAACTCCTGACGGGCGATTAACTGATCATCCTGTGGGTACGGTCGCCAATCAACAATGGGATCACCCGCAACCGGGTCTGCGAAACCGGAGCCAACCATAATTTTGGGTATAGGATTGTGATGCAATGCGAGCATCGCAGTAGGCGCATAATCAAAAATCACGAGATCAGGTTTAACCAGTTCGATAATTGATTCCCATGCTTGCAGCAAACAATCGAGTGGATCAGCTTCGAGATAACCCATGCACAAAAGCGTATCGGCCAGGCAAGCAATCGGGCGTTGCATAGTGATTTTGGGCAACCATATTGGAGCCTGTAATAATTTCGCTTGAGTATCACTGAAGAATGGATAAGCGCGCGACAAGTCTTTTAAAACCAAAACAAGGTGGTGTCCGTCTAATTCCAGTGTTTTGACTATTGCGGAAAAACGCGAAATATGACCCAATTCACCGCCGATTTCCCAGGCACACAAAATGGTTTTTCCTGACTTCTGTTTTGTCATTTACGCCTCTGTTTTTTTAAATGGGTATTTTGATCATTATGTTTACTTTTTACTTTTATCAGCAATCCTAAAAAGGACATTACTATTATGAAATCACTACACGCTCTGCCTCTTTTGTTACTCGCCGCCATTCAAGATGCAAATGCTATTGCTACTGGTAATCCCGATTCCAGAACAATGGTTCAAGGCACAGGTTCGATTACGATTGATGTGTTGGCGAACGATACATCATCCATCGCCAATAGCGATTTGTTTATTGAAACTTACGATACGACTTCTGCGGGATATGGTTCGGTGGTACTGAATGAAGATGACACCCTGACTTACACACCACCCAGCGAAAACTTCACCGGTACTGATACTTTTACCTATTTTGTAACCGACGATTCCGGCTATGGTAACCAAACTGTAGTAACGATTGAGGTGATTGAAGGCATCGCGCTCGATACGCTTGTCACCGGCTCCAGAAATAGATCTGTAGCCACTATGTTGGATGCCGCCTGTAATGGTGAAGGTGTTTCCAATGCACTGGGTAGCAGTTGCAGTCAGTTTTCATCACAAGTAGGCGAAGGCGATAACCTTGACAGCCTGATCGCGAACATTGCGCCGGATGAGGCCCTTATCCAACGCAGCCTGATGTCGGAAAATAATCGCAATAGAACATCACGTCTGTATCAAAGTATTTCGCAAATGCAATCCGGCAGTCCGGCCAGCCTGAGCATTAATAATCGTTCATTACCTTCCGGTGGTGGTACCGGTGGTGCTGCCGGTGATGGATTTAGTTCTCTCTGGACACTGTTGACCTCTATACAAACCGAGCACTTTGAACATGACCAAACCAGCAAAGAAGCGGGATATGAATCCAAATCTGTTGGTGCGTTATTTGGATTGGGTTATCGCGTCGATAGAAAACTCAGTTTGGGTGTTGCCTTCGACTGGTCATCATACGAAGTCGATTTTGCCTCCAAGGGCGGCAATATGGATTCGGATATTTACAGCTTGACCAGTTTCTTGTCCTACTACAGCGGCCCGATACATTGGGATCTGCAAGCGGGTTACTCCACTGCAGATACACAAGCGAAGCGTGTATTTGATTTCCCTGCACCAGCAGTAGCGAACAGTGATTACGGTAGCGATCAGTTAAGTTTAAGCACCCAACTGGAATGGGCATGGCAACCCGGCGCCTGGACGTTGAAACCCTTTGCCCGTCTTGATTATCTGCAAACCAATGTCGATGCTTTTTCCGAAACCGGTGATTCCGTCTGGAATATGTCAGCAGGTAAACAAAAATACGCACTACTCAACAGCAGCCTGGGTTTTGATACTTCCTACACTGCAACCACATCCTGGGGTGTTGTAATTCCGGGAATCCGATTCAGTGCAATTAACCAAAATGATTTGGATAGCGATGCAGTGAATTTCCAACTGATCGACGCCGGAAGTTTGGGCAATTTCAAGTTAAGTACAGATTCACCTGACAGCAGATTTTACGAGTGGAGCCTGAACACTGCATTCATACTGAAAAACGGTGTTTCTACTTTTATCTCAGGTCGTGTAGTCAGTGATTACGACAATGCCAGTGCATACCAAATTGCAGGTGGTATTAACTGGGAATTTTGATTTTAATCACGGAAAAGAAAAAGCCACGTTATTGCGTGGCTTTTTCTTTTTCGGGATATTTAATTTTTAATTTAATTTAAAAAATCACATGCCAAGTAATGGTAAATTTTTTATTTTATGGTACCTGAGAGACAAGGAAACACACGCTTTAAACTCCGTTAGTGGCAGCGTTTCAGAAAGAGCAAATATTACCTCTCGATTCCCTTCATACCGAAAAACATTCCCGAAGACCTCTTTAAAAGTTTCCACCAGTGAGGTTTTACAATTGAAATAGACCGACAACTGATTAGGAAATTTTGGTTTCCAATCTACCCGAATTGTACTTCCGCCTTTTGCCAGATAGCTAGGCTCTCCCCATTTTAAAGTTTCTTCAATATCCAATCCTTCCGCCTTAGCCACCTCAAAAATTGCTGCTCGAATATTTAAAAAATATTTTTGCACACTGTCCGGGTACGCATCATATTTTTTCTTTACGTTAGTTTCCATGTTCAATACTTATATATTAATTGAAAAATGCTTCGCCTCAAATGACATACCATTATTTTGGTAGAACTTATGCGCCCGTTCCAGAGAACATGTTTATTATGCATCGGTAATTGCTTCATAGCCAGTTATTACGAAAATGGCAAAAACGCACAGAAGAACAACTAATCCTCTTACAATGTAGAAAAAACCTGAATAATTCGAATTTCCAGCACAAGACCAGATAAAGCGCACAGTGCAAATGTAATAAATAAAATTCAGTATAGATAAAACAACCTGCAAAATGGCTGCGATGTTCGACTCCGATGAAACTACACTTACTAAAACCAGGACTAAGCTGAATAAGAAGTTACCTAAAATAAAATGTCCCCAAAATGCAGTTACTAATTTTGCCTCACCATTCCAATGCCTCAAAAAACTAAGCAGAAAAGATTCTATCAATCCTTTCCTGGAGGCCTCATTGTTGGGCTGTGTTGTTGGTGGATTATATGGATTTTCGCTCATTATTTTTTCCTTTCACGTTATTTTCAACTACAATATTTTGAGTAGCACACACGATAGACTTTGTACGTGCTAGCAAGCATAGTCGCTTCTTAACACTTTATTTTTCAAGTGACTTTAGATGCTTCATATTTTGCAAAACTATTTCATCTTCAGGTGCAACCTTTAGCGCCTGCGAATAGTATTCATACGACTTTTTATATTCCATTTTTGCTGCATACAAACCACCCAGATTTGCATACCCATAAACCTCTTTTGGGTAATTTTCGATAAGGCTTTGAGAAACAGTTTCTAACGCCTTATCCGCGAGTTCATTCTCCGCACTAAAAAGTGCAGAACAATTCGATGCTATATTCTGCAGCATAAATTCCCTGGGGTCTCCAGACATTCCATTAACGCTACCCCACAACCATTTATTATTGTTTTTCCGTGAAATTTCTAGAATTTCAACGGATTGCTCGCCAACAATGTCCCACAACTCTGCCTCTTTACTTATGTGTGTTATACCCAAATGGATATCAAGCCGATTGGGGAATTTCTTAAGAGCGGCTTGCGTTTTCTGTATTGCAGGAAGAAGGAGATCATTATCGAAATTTGTACGCTCTCCCAAAAAGCCAACCACTTCATTTGTTTCTTTACTGAGAAGCGCAAAATCATCTTTTTCCGGATCGCCTTGGGCAGCAACAACAGATGTATTTCTCGAGCGTAGAAACGAATAATTCAGAAATATTACATAATACTCTGGATCAGCTTCATATTCTTTTTCATTTTCATTAAGGAAGCTACTTACTTTTTCAAAGTTACCAGAATTCAAATCGCCAATATTTTCATCGAATAAAGAAGCATCCATAGAAAATAAAAGAGGCGATAACAATAACAGGAAAAACATAATTATCTTTTTCATTAAAATAATCTCGATTCTGTTTCTACTTAACGAAGTAAGTGGCAGTTTTTTACGATTTTGCGTTACACATAATGAGAATCGCGAAAGATTAAGCACAATAAAAACCATTCGCTTGATAACTTTGTTGCATTCATTTCCATATGACCTTAGCAGTAACGCCAGCTGCTTTTAATGTTTTTATTGATTTTTCAGTACTATGTTCTGACTCAAAACTATATTCAATACTATTTCCTGCTTCTAAAGTTTCATAAATTGACTTGGCTTTCATGAGATTTACAAATAAAGCATTTTTAATTGCGAGAACTGCGCTATTTTTTGCATTGCTTTCAACGCCGATCAACATGAGAGAATTAGTCGGCCTTGCATAAACACTACCGGTTTCTTTGTAAGCTCTAACGCTAAACTCCGCTGTTTGACCAGAGCCGGTAGAAAATATTTTCTTTGTTAATTTTTCTACAAAGGATGGACCATAGCCAATTTTCAAATCTTCGATATTTCCGGATTGAAAATATTCGGTATTGACAAAATACACACAATAAAGATCACCAAAATCTTCAACCTTGGTGATGGTGCAACCCTCAATGGTAGGCAGAACTAAAATTCTTGCCTCAATTTCATTCATCACGATGCAACTTGCGAGTCCGATAGATTGAATTGTTAGCTTTGATTCGAATAGTGTATAAAACTAGTAATTGAACTTACCAACAGAATAATTAATAGCAATGTGCTTATTATCGTACCAATGATTGATTGAATTAAAACCGATTTAAGTTTATTTTTTTAAATAGAACTAACCCCCAAATTCCAAAGAAAACACCTAAAACGAAACCTACCAGTATTAGCACTCCGACACTCAAAGCTAATATAGGCGTTTTCTGTGTGACTGCAATTAAATTGGAGCCGATAAAACCAATTGCATTGGTAAAAGCCATGACAATAACGCGGCACTCAGAGCCAGTACTCAATCATCGAAAATATATAGTCATACCTGCGAAGGCAGGTATCCAGATTTTTAATTTATTGTTTAAAACTCAAAGTGCTGGATTCCTGCATTCGCAGGAATGACAGAACAAGTGGGGACTGTGAGGGATGTGACTGCGTTCTGATTAGCAAAAAACAAAAAGCCCCGACTAGCGGAGCTTTTTGTTTTCAGTTTTTTAACTCAAACGCGAATTACAGATATCCAACTTTTTGCGCGAAAGAAATAATTGAAGTTCCGTAAGAACCACCCCAACTATATCCAGTGCGACGTTCCAGAGACATTTGGGTGATGTCGTAGAACTTGCTGCCGTCGCGGTCGCTGAAGAAACCTCGGTTGGTATTTAAATCGTAAAAGCGATACCACATTTTGCTTCCAGCTTTGTACACAATTGGATTGGTTTCAGCTTGTGATGAATCATAAGTGTAATCGGCAAGATAAGTGTTTGGACTATTGAACCAGGCGACACCGGCTTTAACAGCAGCCTGGATTTGTGCGGTTTGTGGTTGGGTCATCAGGAAGGCGAGAACACCGACAGATTCGCTGCCACTGAGTGATTCCAATTCATAGGCGCGTGCCGCTTTTGGCAGGTAATCTGTTGCGCCGTGTTGTGCGCACCATACAGTCAATTTGCCATTTTGTTTCCATTGCGCTTTGAGGATGTAATCAACACCTTTGGTAACAGCAGTTTTGAATCTAGCACGATCGGAATCAGAGAAGACATCTGTATCAAACGGTGCGCGTTTATTCGCAGCATAATCCAACACAGTTAACGCGTAAGCCATGCCGTTATCGTTAAAGGTTGCATGATCTGCATAACCACCTTTAAGCGGATAAAACTGAGGCAATGCACCTGTGCTGTATTGTGAACTCACAATGAAATTCACTGCTTTACGTACCGAATCACGGTATTTGGTATTGCCACCATTCTTGTAAATTTCGGCGAGGTAAACCAATTCAGTAATGGTTGCACCATTGTCGATGGTACCTGCTTCACTACCACCACTTCCCGCACCTACTGTCGCGTAATCCAGATTTTTAGGCCATCCACCATTTGATTGCTGATAAGAAAGCACTATGTCCGCCAGACTTGTAGACCACTTGGTTCTTGATTTGGTTAACCAGCTGGCAGCCGGGTTGCCATCCAATGTCAGCATCGGGGCGCTAACGCTGGATGCTGAACTGGACGAACTTGATCTTGAAGAACTTGAAATTGAACTTGATCTTGAAGATGAAGACGATGAAGAAGTCACATTACAAACACCGGCTTTCGCTTGTGCACCATCAATTTTTAACGAGTCGATATTGGCAAGACCATCGGCTGTAAGAGAAGTCAGTTGCAGACTGTTATTGCCTTGAACCAGATCCACTTCAACACTGGCGGTTTGCCATGTGGTCCAGGCACCTGTCGCAGGCAAACTCAAGGTGTAATTGCCGTTGCTGCCACCATTTATCAACAAAGAACCATTGCGGTTGGCCGTTCCACCATTGGCAAAACGGAAGGTCAATGTGTAACGACTGCTATTCGGTGACTCAATCGCCCAAACAATCGCGGTACCCTGAGCATTGTTGGTGTTGGTGTAACCATTACCTGTGAAACCTGCATTGGTCGATTCAGTCACTATGCCATCTACACGGCAGAAACCTGATTGCGCTTCCTGAATAGTTAAGGAATAAGTTGAGGGAGCACTTGAGCTGCTTGATCTTGAGGAGCTAATGCTGCTGGATCTTGAGCTACTAACAACTGAATTACTGCTCGATCTTGAACTGCTGACAGAACTTGATGATCGGCTGATTGAACTACTGACGCTTGATCTGCTGCTGGATACTGATGATGTTGTAGTCGTACCACACAAAGTACCATTCACTGTAGGCGCACCTGCTGTTCCGTTTGCCTGAAAACCAAAACTGGCTGAAGCATTTGGGGCAAGCGTGCTATTCCATCCCAAGGCCGTAGCGGTATAGGGGTTTGATCCACTCAAGGTTGCATTCCAGGCGTTGGTCACTGTAGAACCTGATTCTTGCCAGGAGACCGACCAGCCATTCACTGTCTGGCTGGTATTGTTAGTGACTTTGATTTCGCCGGTAAAGCCCGAACCCCAGTTATTGGTCACAGTGTAAGTACAAGCGGCCCAGGATGAAGACGCCATCGCCAGTGCTGTTATACCTATAAACGCCTTGATTGGCGTACTGAGAATTATTGGTTTTTTCATTTTGACTCCAGTAATAATTGTCGTGTTGTTATTGACCCAATTCAGCACGTGGACCAGCACATTTTTTCAAAAGTGCTTCCACTTCACTGGCAGGGTTAAGTGTGTAGTTGTAAAAGTTTTTAGGGTTGAAAAAGGAGTAACTGCTTCCTGATGATTCCCGTTGACCTGTGGTATTACGGTAAATATTGCCTATAGCAACCAGGCTACCAGTATCGTAATAATGTGGGTTATTAACATTATCGAACACACTATTTTCCAACACCATATTGGTGCCCTGACGGGAATAATTACCATAAGTTGTAATATTTTGCAGCCAGTTGTTGAAAAGATGCGCTCGTAATACGTTATCAGTACTTGGGTTTCTTGTACCCAGATCACGCATCCAGTTGTGGTGAATAGTCATTTGTGAAGTGACATTTTCAGTCCAGCCAATACCAAATGCTTTATTGTGATCGCTCATAATATTCCATGACACAGTGAGGTAACTGGTGTCTTTACGGCTATCAATCAAACCGTCACCCATTCGCGTGAGATGATTATGGTCAATCCAGATGTGATGGGCAGTATCCATTTGAATGCCGTCATAATCCTGGGTCTTACCTTCCCAATCGCCCTCAACAAAACCATCACGAATTGTGAGGTTTCGGATGATGACGTTATGCACGCCCTCCTCCAGCATAAAACCGCCTTCCACAATTTCACCGGTGGTACCAACACCGATAATGGTTTTATCAGATTTCACACGGATTTCGGTTCCCTTGGGAGATAACTTTATCGCGCCCTGAACACGAATAATGTAAGGCTCGGTAGCCGTTGCGTAACGATTCAAATCACTTTGATTGGTCACAGTCACCGTTTGGCCACCTTGCCCACCGGTTGTACCATTTTGTCCATCCGCATTTACTGTCGAAAAACCCTCCTGAGTCAGCGGACAATCAGTACTCACTTGCGGGCAACTTGCGGGCGTTATGCTATTACCCGTCACACTGATACTGTCAATATTTGCCAAGCCATTGGCTGTTTCTGCCACCAGTTTGACGCTGTTGGTTCCCGCTTTCAGTGGTAACTCGACATTCACTGTCTGCCATTGAGTCCAACTACCGTTTGCGGGGAAATCCAGGGATTTCACCTGTACGTCATTGACCACCAGAGTTGCACGTCGCGCAGCAGTACTGCCATTACCAAAACGGATTTGTGCAGAATAGGTTTTTGCACTGGCTGCACTCACACTCCAGGCAAGCGTTGCACCTATCGCATTTTCGCTGTCATAAAACCCGGTTCCTGTGTAACCAGTATGTTTGGTATCTATCACCCCGGTACTACAAAATCCCACGGCATTTTCTTCAAAGACCCAGTTGCTTTCATTGGCAATTGAGGAGGAAGCAGAAGAAAACGAGGAAGAACTTCTTGAACTGCTAATCGAACTGGATGATGAACGACTGGAACTGGAGAGAGAGCTTGATCGGGAGCTGGAACTGATCGAACTGGACCTGCTTGAAATGGAAATAGAACTCGATCTGGAACTGGAGCTAATTGAACTGGATCGGCTTGAACTGGAAACCAATCGGCTTGAACTCGAAACTGAAGTCCCGCTGCACAAACTACCACTGACTGTCGGTGCACCGGCAGTACCATTAGCCTGAAAACCAAAAGTCGCTGATGCGCCGGGAGCGAGAGAACCATTCCATCCCACCGACGCCGCTGTGTAGGGATTTGATCCACTTAAGGTTGCATTCCAGGCGTTGGTGATTGATGCATTTGACTCCTGCCAGGAAACTGACCAACCACTCACTGATTGACTGGTATTGTTGGTGACTTTGATTTCGCCCGTGAATCCACTCCCCCAATTGTTGGTCACTGTATAACTGCAAGCTGCCCAGGCACCGGAACTCAATGCGGCAATGGAAATACCCAATAAGAATTGTTGATAAAAAGTTGTTGATGTTTTCATAGTTAACCTGAATAAAAATTATCGAAAAATATTCGGTTAGTGGGCCATCAACAACTCATGACCCACACTCACTTATTTGCTATAGCTTGGCGTCCATGAACCAAAAATATTACTGATGGTGTAAGTCGCTGCTTGCGCTGCGGTTAATTGTTTTGATTGCGACGCACGCGCAGAAGGATTGGCGCCAGCCCCTGTTGTTAAATACTCGGAGAAACGTGCGGTATCCAGAGTGTTTTCGCTCATCTTCACCCAACCCACTGCAGAAATGTGTTGGCCAAGATCGGTACGAATATAAGCAGCCGCGCCATAAGGTCTCCAATTGCGACCAAGGGCAACCGAACCTTTTGACACACTTGACGCAGCGGTCAGTTTGCCGCCTAAAAAGACCAAACCGTAAGGTACTGTTTGTTCAGTACTGGGAGCAGTAACAGCAGTCCCTCCACCGACACTGTGAATGATGTTATTTTCAAACACAGCTGTAGCCGCACCGAAAATATAATCTACCGTCCCTTGAATGTAACAATTACGGTAATACTGGGTTCCACTGTGTGTGTAGAGCGTGTCTTGATTGCCGATAAAACGAACATTTCGGAATTGTAATCGCTGACCCTGTGCCAAAAGTGCTACCGCTTGTGAGCCAACACCAAATGAATTTTCGATGGTGATGTTTTCTGCGGAAATATCATTGGTTTTGATCGTAATGCTGGCGCTGCCGGACGTGCCTATTGCTGTGCCATCAGATTTCAATGTGCTGGCACCATCGCTGTAAGTCAAAATGGTTGATGCTTCTTTTCCGGTTTCACCACAGAAAGTCACAAAAGGTTTGGTAACAGTTAATTTTTCTTTATAGGTACCAGGTTTGATGCGAATTTGTGTCGGTGTTGTATTGGAACTGGAAATTGCGTTCAACGCTGCTCCCACGGTTGTATATTGGCCGGAACCATCTTTTGCAACACGCAGAATCGGTTGATTGGTAACACTATTGCAATCAGAAGTGGTGGGTGTTGTTGTCGGACAAGCCGCGGGGGTTACACCATTACCTGTGATACGGATGCTATCAATATTCGCCAAACCATCTGCGGTTTCTGCAACCAGTTTGACGCTGTTGGTTCCCGATTTCAGTGGCAGGTCCACATTCACTGCTTGCCATGTCGTCCAGCTGCTGTTCGTTGGGAAATCCAGTGTTTTGACAGCAACATCATTCACAAGAACTGTTGCACGTCTTGCTGCCGAACCACCATTACCGAAACGAATCTGTGCGGAATAAGTTTTTGCACTGGCAGTACTTACACTCCACGCAAGTGTCGCCCCCACGGCGTTCTCACTGTCATAAAAACCGGTGCCTGTGTAACCCGCATGTTTGGTGTCCACTACGCCTGTACTGCAAAACCCAACCGCATTCTCTTCAAATACCCAACTGCTTTCATTCGCTGTTGAGGAAGAAACTGATGAGGAACTTCGCGAACTGATAGAACTTGATGAACGACTGGAGCTCATAATGCTCGATGAAGTACTCAGGCTACTTGATCTGGAACTGGAACTGATCGAACTGGATCGACTGGAACTTGATGCCGTTGTACCACTGCACAAACTACCACTGACTGTCGGTGCACCTGCGGTACCGTTGCCTTGAAAACCAAAACTGGCAGATGCACCGGGTGCAAGTGTGCTGTTCCAACTTAATCCTGTCGCTGAATAGGGATTTGATCCACTCAGCGTTGCATTCCAGGCACTGGTGATTGATGCATTTGATTCCTGCCATGAAACTGACCAGGCATTCACCGATTGACTGGTATTGTTGGTGACTTTGATTTCCCCTGTAAATCCACTACCCCAATTGTTGGTGACTGTGTAACTACAAGCCGCCTGGGAGTGTGAAGAAATTGCCAGCAATAGGCTGGTCACTGCACATGATGCAGTGAAAATTGTTTTTGCCGTTTTCATTGTGTCTCCGGAGAATGTTTGGTCTGTGAATTTTTATAGTTTTCTGACATGGTAACGCTACCACTGGCGAGTCAGTATACTGTCGGAGAGATATGATTAATGATACTTAATGCAAATTTTTTATATTTTTTCTGAATTTGGCATAAGCAAGAAAACGATTACAAATTATTTTTAATTATTATGAAACACGATTACAAACATGTACCAAGAAGAAAAACTATCGGCAAATAGCTCCAACATTTTCCAATAATCCTGAACTGGCCTCTCCTACGCAACCGCTTTTATTATTGATGTATTGAGCACCGACAATCATGTTGTTCACACAGGATTTATCATTGGCCTGAATACCTGCGCCACCTGAATTACTGATTACAACACTGGTGAATGTATTACCGGTTGCCGCCGTTTCAGGATCGGAATTAACCTGCGCAAGAAAAATTCCGTGCTGCTGACTGTTGCGAATATGCAAATTGGTAAATGAATTATCCAGTGAATCCCGCATAAAAATACCAACGCTTTTGTTGTCGGTAATAGTCACATCATAAAATTTGTTGTTGTTAAATTTAATATCGGTGGAAATACCGGCGGCCTTGTTATCGAAAAGATTGATACCACTGAATGTGCTGTCTTCAGTTTCATAACCCGCCAAACCATCGAACTCGTTGTTGTAGGATGTGTAATCCCGAATGGTTAAACGTCGGCACCCCAACTCGGTAACCAAACCGCCGGAAATGGCACTGTGCACAATCACCGATTCAACAGTGCAATCCACACAACGACGAATTGAAATGCCATTGTTACGCAAAGGAAATTGCTCGCTGCATTCGCCCCCCATACATTCACGTGTTTGATTTTCACGATTTCCATCAATCATCAAGTGGCTGACTTTAATATGTTTGGTAGCAGCTTGTGGAACGTTTTCGGTTCTACCCATTACCAGTACAGGAGCGTTGATGTGATCGCCCAAACGCAAAACGGTTGAGCTCCCCTCACCTCTCAAAACCAGATTATTTTTGTCCATCACAATCGGCGATTCACAGGTATAAACCCCCGAGGGAATAAGTACCTCACCACCCGATGCCGGTAACTTATTGATCGCTTTTTGAATATCGCTGCAACTATTACCCCTGACGGTCACTGCAGCAGAAACAGAATGGATTGATAGAGCCAATGCCCCGAAAAGAATTAACAGTGTGAATTGGGTTATAGCTCTCATCGCAACCTCCAGCCTATAACAAGGAGAAAATACACTCTCCTGTTATAAGGCTAGACGGCTTTTTGAATTTGGAAAGGAATGCTGCGCCAATAGCGAAAAATAATCTAAAAATATTCTTTTAAGGTTTTGCCGGCGCAATCAACAGAGGATTACAGTTTTTAATAACGACTTTTCCTTCCAATAAATTTCCTTTCGAGTATTCAGTGAAATAACACTCGTTTTTAGCCGGATCATAATTCTCAACCCACATATTATCGTCCTTCCATGTGGTGTGAATGTGCACCTGGCCAGCAGGTACCTCAATGGTCATTATGCCGCCCCAGTTTTTAACGAAAACATTTTCGTAATGGAAAACATAAGCCAGCCAACCAACCACTATCACTATCAGTGCAGCAACAAAACCATACTTCCAGCGCACATATTTACCGACACCCCAAAATACAAAAGCGCCGACTGCAAAAACAGCAAACCAATAAAGATAAGTGATCATTTATGCCTCGTATTATTTTTTGCCGGGTAAAAAACGATTTTTTGCACTATACATCAGCACGAACAATAAAAGTAATTCAATCAAGCCCAAACTCCCGCCACCTGAATCGTCAGTAGTGGAATCCAATTTCAACAGTGTATTTTTAGGAGGATTTAAACCATCTGCCGTATCAGCGCTGGCATTTAATACAACAATGTTGGTAATCAATACCAGATTGGTTTCATCAACAGGCAGATTATTTCGGTAATCATCCGTTGTGTAATTACGCAGCGGGAAATGAGTGTAATTCCCCATAATAAAAGTATTTACCGCAGCAATCGCATCCAACACGGGCAAACTGGCTTCAGTGACTTGACCGAATACGGTATATCCCTGACTGTTACCAAAATCCGGATCAAAATTCGCGGAGTTGTCGCCCAAATTAAAAAACCACTCGTTGGTTGCACTATTAGGCTGGCCAGACTTTTTTGCCATAGCAATAGTACCGCGCACATTGGAATAAACCGGTTCATTCACAACACTTCTATTAGATTTTATTGATTTCAATGGCAGGCCATCGTTGTAGGTCAAACCACCACCCTGAATGATTGCCAATTCTTTAACTGATCTATGAATGACGGTATTGGCGTAAGCATTGGTTTCAACGTAAGTCAAAAAGTTTTTGACGGTTTCAGGTGTAGTTTTATCAAAAAGATTCACTTCAATATTGCCCATAACAGTTTGAAATTGCACTGTTGTGGAATAACTTGGGGCGGCGATAAAAAGACTCGACACAAATACAAATGATGAACCTATGAGATTACGGGAGAAACGGGAAAACACACTCATGAAATCAACCTTTTTAGTGATAAATTTTTAATTGGCGACATGTTAAATCCCTCGTCGAAACAAAAACAGTCATTTTTTGTATTGGCTTGCTTGCTGACCCGGATCTGACCATTAATTTGAATGAGTGTTCATTTGCCTGACTAATTTTGCAGCCATCCAGCCCAACAGACCCGCTGCAACCAGCAAGAAACTCCAGAACAGAATAGACTTCCATGAAATCACAGCCTTTTCCTCCTCATAAACAGGATTCAGAAAAGCCCATTGATGGTTTACCCAATTAACAGATTGATTATTAATCAAGCTATTGAATATACGAACCTGGGCGTCAGCGTTGCTATTGCTCTCCACAACCAGACGATAAGGCGGTGTTTGATTGCCGATAAATTGAATATATTTTGAATCCAGGTGAAATACCAATTCCGGCGTTAAATCAGATCTCAATTCTGTTGCAAACTCCAGGCGAAGCTCTTTGAAATCCTGATGAAGTGAAAACAGCTTGTTAGACGAAAGCCAGCGATCCCCCACTTTGGTATTAAACCATATACCCTCATAAACCAGCTTCCAGGAATCATGGTGTTTTTTCCTGCCCAGAACCCTGATTTTATCGCCGTAGATCTGATCGCCCAGATTAATAGTGACATTTTTGATTGCACCATTATCTTTCCGATAAAAATCCCAGGCACTTCCGGATTGCCAATCGTCCTGATGTTGTAATTTAATCGCTTTTTGTGAAGAAGACTTTTGTCCTGCAACAGCCCATTCGGTATCCTGCGGATAAAAATACTCCTTTGACTCTTCAACAAATTTAATCGCTGTGACGCGTAACCCCTGGCAGAACTCAACACATCGAAGTTGCAAATATTGATAATCTTTTGAATCCACATTCAGTGATATTTGATTTTGGATTAATGACTGCCCCTCTTTCTCCAGCCAAGCCAGATTGGTATCCGTCAATTTTTGCCAATGATGTAAATCCTGACTTGCCGACACCTCCCAGTGTTGATATGGATTGGATTCTTTGTAATTCCATTCCAGAATCATCTGTTTAATTGTTAAATCATCCGATGCTTGCACATAATTTTTCAAATGAATCAAATAAAAATCCGGATTTTGTGCGGCAACAGATGCTTCAGGCTGCTCTGATTCAATATCAACCTGCATATTCCCGGCTGTAATTTGCATACGAACCGAACCCAATTGCCGCAACCTGTCTTCACTGGTATTGGGAGCAACCGGAAAAAAAACCGCAGGAATTTCACGCTTGATACTTTGCGACCGGGACGCGGAGTCCATAATCCTGAAGGGTAAGTTATTTCCCTGTGCATCCTGCACCTTGATATCCGACAAATAAGATGCGCGTGAGAAATAATAAATTTCTTTTTGCAAAGGTGCTTGAATATAAGTTTCATTTGTATTGATTTCAAAAACGGCTATTTTTTCTGCAATAGCAAAAGTTGAGGCCAGACTGAATACAATTGATAAACAAATTTTCATTGTGATTCCCCAACTGATTTTTTAGCAGGAGGAATTGGCGATAAATAACCAATCAATAACATCAAACCACCCACCACCATAAATGACACAATACGGGCAATTGTTCCACTGCCGGACAAATCGCGAGTAAACAATTTAATAACAACTATTAATAGCAAGCCTGCTCCCAATATCCACAATTGACGCAACTGGATTCGCCTTGAAATATTCATGACTACCAGCGCACAAACACTCCACAAAATTGACAAAGCCATTTGAACTGTAGGTGACTGCCAAAGCGTTTCTGAGTCATATTCGATATGGGTGTAATGGTGTATCGCACGCAACATCACAATGTTGATCCAGATAAACATTAACAAACCGGTTAATCCTGCTCTGGCTGCATTATTCCAGGTATGACTGAATGACAAACCAGCTTTCATTGCAAATGCAATTAACACAATGACTGCAAATTGCGCAAGATCAATCGGATTTAATACTGGCAAATAAAATTCCAGAATGCTGCCGGATTCACGACCGGCAATAAAAAACCAGCAGAAAATAATCCACAAAAAAGGAATCGGGATAATATCCTGATAATGACTTTTCCAATCAGTGACTGGCCAAATGCGGCGGGAATTTAATCCAATCAACAAAACAATAGCAGGTGCAAATACCATAAACCAGATAAACAATTTAGCGGTTTGTGGCTGCATGACTGAATGTAAAAATTCGGTGTAATCTGCCACACCATTGGCTTGCCACAACAATAAAAGCAATATCAATAAACTGCTTGCCAAATGCGCGAATTGTAACCCGATATTCCATTGAATTTTTTCCAGTTGCCGGATGAAATAATATTGTGCCGATAAAAATACAATAAAAGGTAAGCCCAACACCCAATCTGTTGGGAAATCAATCGCACGACCAATAAAACCAAATAAAGTCCAAAAGCAAATAAAGATAAAATAAATATGCCCGGCTTTGGCAAGGCTGGACCAATTCAGTTTTACGGCACTGATTAATTGCACACACATACTGAATGCGGCGATGAAGTAGAAAGCTACAAACATTCGACTTTCGATGAGATGCCCGTCCAGTTCAACTATTACTGTGGCTATCCACCAAATTACTCCAACAACCAAAATAATTTTCCCTAACAAACGCTCAACCGGAAAAGCCTGCTCTGCAAAACGGAAAAAACAATAAGCCATTAAAAATCCAGATAAAGATAAAATGACACCGCCAATAAAATCACCGGAAATTATGGGTGTCACTCCCGCTGCAAGACCATTGTCTGCCAATGTTGCAACACAGGCTGCAAAATAAAGTCCTACACCCGCTATGCGAGGCAAAAATCGTTGTTGACGTAAACCTATCCACAATAAACCTGCTGCCTCGAAGGCCCAGGTTGCAGAAGTCCAATCTGTGTTTAAACCCAAAGGAATGGCAAGCGTTGCAAAACCCACACCCAAGGCTAAAAAAGATTCTGCTAATAATTTATGCGTTTGCAAAAATTTCATCCACAACCAACGCGCCAACGCGATATAAATAAAAGCCAGTATCAAAGCACTAATAGCCAAACCATATTCAGTATGTTTCAACAAAGCCACTTGTAAACTAAAACCGGCAACAGGTAAGCCAAATACCAAACTGCCATCAACCAGGCCTTTTAAATTCGGTGGTTGTTTTAGCGAAAAGAGTATGGAAATAATCAGGTACAACAAGAAAAAAGCTATCAGGAAAGGCTGTGTGCTGGCATAAAATTGCGGCTCGTATCGCGACACGCCCCAAAAAACTGAAATCACAAACGTAAATATAAAACCGATCCAATTTAACAATCGCCAGGTTTTAAACCAGCTGATTGCAAAAATACCCAGATTTAAAATTAAATAAACGCTGAACAAACCAACATGATTACCCGAGCCATCCGATGTTAAAATCGGCGCAAGAAATCCACCGGCTATGGCCATAATTGCCAACACCTGTGCATGTTGTAGCAATGCTAAAATCACACCGAAAATCACGAACACAAATAATAAAACCAACGCAGCTGATGATGGAATCACACCATACATTTTCGCAGCAGCAAAACTGGTGAGATACAGTGCCGCCAATCCGCCGCCCTGTAAAACCAAACCATAACCGCCCTCTCTCGTTCGGGTTTTCCATCCCAGAAAAATCAAGACAATGGCGATCAAGGCAACACCTGACAAACGCAATTCAATCGGGAAGTAACCCTGACCTGCAGCGTATTTCACCAAAAAACTTAATCCAAAAAATAAAACCAACATACCGACACGCACTACCGGATTGCCGCCAATAAAAAAATTTCGAATCGCATCACCAATCTTGTCACCCAATCCAGGCACTGCAGGTTGTTTCGGGATTACAGGTTGCTTCGGGATTGCAGGCTGCTTCGATATTGTTGGTTGTATCGGAATTGTTGTTGGCCGTATTGACGTTGGTGGGTCGGTTTTTAGTGGAGCCTGAATTACTTCAGAGGCATCTTCGTCAACAATCTGTGGTGGCACTTCAGGTTGAACATGCGTTGATTTCGTTTCTGCTGATTTAACATCCGCCTTAATGTCTTCCGGCTTCGTCTGCAAATTTCGAATGGTGAGATGCAAATATTCCTGCATGGATTTTAATAAAGAAATTTCTGTCTGCTGCTTATCGATTGTCTGCCCCATTTGTAACACTTTGATCATTAAAAACCCCAACAAAGCACCAAACAACCAACCACCATCACCAAAAAATGCGCCAACTATCAATCCAATAAAACCAAACAGGAGTTGTAAGACCATCTCAATATGCCCTTAATTGTTATTGACCCGGGTTGCAAACGGGCGAACTTTCTCACGGATTCATCAAGGTGTCATGTTTTAAAGGAGGGTTTTGCCAAGTCTTGCCATGACCACCCTTCAGGTAGCAGATTACGCGACTCCAACAGCAACAGACTGTTAGAATGCGCCTGAATTTTTAATGGCTGTTGGCAATGCCCCTAGTACACACTATCTCTCTTCCTTATTGTGAGGATTCAGCTGTCTGGTTTTTGGCAATTCGCCACTTACCCAATCCTGTCTGGCTGGACTCGGGGCGTCCGCAAAGTGAGCTGGGCCGATACGATATTTTGGTGGCCGACCCGGTTTTAACCCTTACCACAGAGGGATCAAAAACCCGAATCCAAACAAAAACCACAGATGAATTTTCAACTGAAGATCCCTTCACACTTTTGTCCCAACATTTGCAAATCGACTCATCTCTGAAAGATGACCCTTCATTAAAAAACGATTGGCCTTTTATTGGTGGCGCTTTGGGATATTGGTCTTATGACCTAGCCTGGCGATTGGAAAATCTGCCGCGCAAAAATCCAAAAGACATTGAACTTCCCGAGATGCAACTGGGCATTTACAGCTGGGCCATTATTCAGGATCACCAACAAAAAACCTCTGCATTGATCATGAATCAGGCGATTGATCCGGCTTATAACTTTTCGGTTATTCAAGATATCTGTCGTCAAAAGACAATGTTTCACAACTTAAAGCAATTTATCAAGATTGGTGTAAATTCATTTAAAATCAATGAATTAAAAAGCAATATTAATGCTAATAAATACGCCAGCCTGTTTGCTTCAGTACAGAACTACATCAAGGCCGGAGACTGCTACCAAATCAATCTGGCCCAGCGTTTTTCGTCCTCATACCAGGGTGATTCCCTACTCGCTTACTTGCATCTACGGCAACAACTGCCCTCACCTTTTTCAGCGTTTATGCAATGGGACGCTGGATCAGTATTAAGTTTTTCGCCCGAACGCTTCCTTCAAGTTAGTGGCGACAAGATCGAAACCAAGCCAATTAAAGGCACAATCGCACGCGGAAAAACACCGGAAGAAGATTTGAGGAATGCCCAATGGCTGCAATCCAGTCCCAAAAATCGCGCCGAAAATGTGATGATTGTGGACCTGCTCAGAAACGATTTGAGCAAACATGCAACACAGGTTGAAGTGCCCCACCTTTGTGAATTACAAAGTTTCGCCAACGTGCATCATCTCGTCAGCACCGTCACCGGAAAATTAAAAAACGAATCCAGTCCTGTAGATTTACTACGCGACGCTTTCCCCGGTGGCAGCATTACCGGCGCACCGAAAATCCGCGCCATGGAAATTATTGAAGAACTGGAACCACACCAACGCTCGATTTATTGCGGCAGTATTGGTTACATCAGCGTCAATGGGCAAATGGATACCAATATCGCCATACGCACTTTGGTTTGCGATAAAAACAATATCCACTGTTGGGGCGGCGGTGGCATAGTTGCCGATTCAATTGGCGATAAAGAATATGAAGAAACCCTGGCGAAAGTGAATTTGATTTTGCAAAATCTTCAGGAACATTTTTCAGGACAATAAAATGCATCCACTGCCCCAGGGTTACCTCAAAGTGAAAGATGGCGACATTATTCAAACAGGTGATTTGGCCCTGGGTAAAGTAATTGCCACTTGCGGCCAACAAAGTTATGGCTGGACTCCTGTACCTCTTCATTTAATTGGACAAGAATATTTTGAAGGCGCAACTGAAATGGGGCATCCCGTAATGCTGGTAAGAAAGACACATTTTGAGAATAAATCTTGAATCATGTTGTGACCGATCCAATAAAAACAGACTTATAGGTATGACCGAAGAAAAAAACAATCTCCCCCAAACCGTCACCTTCTGGCAAGCCTTTTTATTTTGGTTGAAATTGGGTTTTATCAGTTTTGGTGGCCCGGCCGGGCAAATTGCCATCATGCATCAAGAACTGGTGGAACGACGCCGTTGGATTAGCGAACAACGTTTTTTGCATGCACTTAATTACTGCATGCTATTACCGGGGCCTGAAGCACAGCAATTGGCAACTTATATCGGTTGGCTGATGCATCGTACCTGGGGCGGAATTGTTGCCGGAGTTTTATTTGTATTACCCTCTTTATTTATTTTGATTGCTCTTTCCTGGATTTATATCGCTTACGGAAATGTAACCTGGGTAGCAGGAATATTTTTTGGGATCAAACCCGCAGTCACTGCAATTGTCATGCATGCTGCTTATCGAATTGGCTCACGCGCATTAAAAAATAACTTTTTGTGGGCTATCAGTATTGCCGCTTTTATTGCCATTTTTGCGTTTCATGTCCCTTTCCCTTACATAGTATTGGCTGCTGCAATGACAGGTTATCTGGGCGGACGTTATTGGCCAGTATTTTTTAACACAACCAATGCCCACACCAGCGCAGAAAAATCTTATGGTGCTGCGATAATTGACGATCACACGCCCACCCCAAAACATGCCCTGTTTTCTTATTCAGGTTTAATTGCCGTTATTATTGGCGGCTTGATCTTGTGGGTTCTACCATTTTTATTTTTATGGAACCATTTCGGCTGGCAACATAGCTTCACGCAAATGGCCTGGTTTTTCACAACGGCAGCGTTATTAACTTTTGGTGGGGCTTACGCAGTATTGCCTTATGTTTATCAGGGAGCCGTGACGCAATATGGATGGTTAACCCCCGCGCAAATGATTGATGGTTTGGCGTTAGGCGAAACAACACCCGGCCCGCTGATTATGGTTGTCGCATTTGTGGGATTTATTGGTGGTTATTCGCAAGCTTTATTAGGCACAGAAAATTTATTTATTGCCGGCACAGTTGCCGCATCGATTGTTACCTGGTTTACTTTTTTACCTTCATTTATTTTTATTTTTGCAGGTGCACCGTTTATAGAAACCACTCACAAGAAAATTCAATTTACAGCTCCACTGTCGGCAATCACGGCTGCAGTTGTCGGTGTGATTGTGAATCTGGCAGTATTTTTTGCTTACCATATTTTTTGGCCGCAAGGATTTAATGGCGACTTTGAATGGATCTCTGTGGCAATCGCGTTACTGGCTGCTGTTGCATTATTTAGATTCAAGATAGGTATTATTAAAGTGATTATGACTTGTGCTTTATTAGGCTTGCTAACCAGCATAGTCTAGTGCTGACAGATTAGAAATTTTATAAATGAGAGAGAAAATAAAATATGTTAATTCAAAACCATCATGTCGATTTAAATACAGCTACCGGTGTTATGCGTTGTTATGTTTATCGACCTAAAGAAACAGAAGAAACCCTAAACAAACAATTTCCGGCAATTATTTTATATTCTGAAATTTTTCAACAAACATCCCCTATTCGCCGCAGCGCACAAATTATGGCGGGGCACGGATTTATTGTGTTAGTACCTGAAGTATTTCACGAATTAAATCCAATCGGCACTGTATTGGGGTATGACGATGCAGGTCGAGACAAAGGCAATGCAGATAAAGTCACCAAACATTTGGAAGCTCACGATTCTGATACCCAAGCCATGATCGACCACATTAAAACCCTGAATTACTTTTCCGGAAAAATCGGTGCTATGGGTTTTTGCCTGGGTGGCGGCTTGGCTTATCGCGCCGCACTTCATCCTGATATTTCTGCAACCAGTTGTTTTTACGCAACCGATATACACTCAGGTTTAACGCCATCAAAATCCGGTAATGAAAGTTTAACGCGCACAGCTGATATCAAGGGCGAATTGCAAATGATTTGGGGAAAACAAGACCCGCATATCCCGGCAGAAGGTCGGGCGAAGGTCTATCAAAATCTGGTTGAGAAAAAAGTGAATTTTACCTGGCACGAATTTAATGGCGTACATGCGTTTATGCGCGATGAAGGCGACAGGTACGATGCAGAATTGCAACTATTGGGCTACCAAATGGCGATTGGGTTGTTCAGGCGTTGTTTGTATTGACCAGTAGATTTACGCGAGCAATAGCTAAAGGAGAAATGCCGGCTACACTGTTAAAGATATTACTATTCAAATTAGACTTTGACAGGGGAGACCAATAATGAACTGTTTCGAAGAAAACCCTAAATTTGATTTAATGGATAAAGATGCATTCAAATTTACTCATAAACTACTTGGGCATCCCGCTTTAAGTTTGGAAAATCTGGCAAAGGTATTACCAACATTAAAAGACAGAGTGGTTTACTCCAAAGATCTACTCAGTGTCAGTGATGATTTTGAGGGAACATTTAAAGAAAATCCGAAAGAAAAATCGCTTGAAGAAGTGATTGAAACTATTAGAACATCCAACTCTTATATTATGGTCAATGGTCCCGAGGTAGACACCTCTTTTAAGGAATTGCACCATCTTTTGCTAAGTGACATAGAATCATTAATGCAAAAACTGAGGGTTGGTAATAAGGCTATAGATTCTAAATTGTTTTTATTTATCGCATCACCCAATAGCGTCACGCCATTTCATATAGATCGTTATTCCACCTTTTTAATGCAATTTCGTGGCAGCAAACAACTGAGTGTTTTTCCACAATGGGATGAACAGGTTGTCAGCTCACAAAATCGTGAAGCCTATGTAGCCTATTCCAATACAAAATTACCTTTTAACGCAGAAATTGATGCCTTGGGTACATGTTTTGATTTTTCACCAGGTGAATCTTTACATATCCCATTTATTGCAGGACATCATGTTAAAAATGGGCCTGATGATGTTTCTATTTCAATGTCAATTATTTTTAATACTGAACAGAGCATGGCATGGAGACGCGCCTTACGCTTTAATTTTTCTGCCAGAAAAATATTATCCCGTATAGGCATGCAACCTCATGCAATTGGTCAATCTGTATTTCGCGATAAATTAAAAGCCAACATTTGGGGAGGGCTCACTAAAATACGCTCACAATTTTCAATATTTTTATGTTTGTTGGTTGTAAAAAAAGCTCCAATTGGAGCTCTTTTATTTTTAAAAATGAATATATTGTTACAGGTTTAACTCTCTATTACTGGCTTTGATAAATTCTTTCTTCAAATCCAGGTAAGTATGAACCGCAGGGAACTGCGGGAACTGATCGATCACATTTTGTGGAGCATGGAATAAAATTCCTTGATCAGCTTCACCTAACATTGTTGTGTCATTATAAGAATCACCGGCAGCAATTACGCGGTAATACAAAGTTTTCAGCGCTAATACTGATTGGCGCTTGGGATCTTTTTGGCGAAGCGTGTAACCCACTACCATACCGCGCTCATCAACATTCAAGCGATGACAAAACAAAGTTGGGAAACCCAATTGACGCATCAGCGGTTGTGAAAATTCGTAGAAAGTATCGGAAAGAATGATCACCTGAAAACGTTCACGCAACCAATCAACAAATTCAACTGCACCATCCAAAGGCTTGAGTGTTGCAATCACATCCTGAATTTGTTTTAAACCCAATTTATGTTGCTCCAGTATGCGGATACGCTGCTTCATCAGCACGTCGTAATCCGGAATATCACGCGTGGTCGCTTTCAGCTCTTCAATACCGGTGACCTTGGCAAATTCAATCCATATTTCAGGAACCAGTACACCTTCAAGATCCAAACATGCTAATTCCACAGTGACCTCCAACATAGAAAAAATTGATAAAAAAGTGGCGGCAATCTACCTGTTTTATGGCTATAAGTCCAATCCATGACTTCGGCTTGCATGGCAATTCTGCTATCCTGCCGGACATCTCCTGAACCCGATTGGTGAATTTACACATGTCAACGACACTTATTAATCTGCTTGATATAGAAAAAGAATTGCAAACACAAACCCCTCAACAGATTCTCAAATACGCTATTAACCAATTCGATAAAATTGCAATTTCATTCAGCGGTGCAGAGGATGTTGCACTGATTGAAATGGCGATTAACTTTCGCCGCGATATTCCGGTTTTTTGTTTGGACACAGGCAGATTGCACCCGGAAACTTACCGGTTTATTGAAAAAGTCCGCAAACATTATGGTATTCGTATTGATGTGTTGTCACCGGATGCTGCTGCTGTTTCAAAACTGGTCGCAGAAAAAGGATTGTTCAGTTTTTATGAA
Source organism: uncultured Cellvibrio sp. (assembly GCA_946481095.1). The sequence goes on along the minus strand of CAMLML010000021.1, from coordinate 12,141 downwards.
GACGACCATAAAGAGTGCTGCGGTATTCGCAAGATCGAACCCTTACGCAAAAAACTATTGACACTGGATGCATGGATTACCGGCCAACGCAAAGACCAAAGCCCTACCCGTGCGGAAATTCCTGTTATCCAGAACGACAGTTTGTTCGCCCGCCCCAATGAAACATTGACCAAATTTAACCCTTTGGCTAACTGGTCGTCACAGGAAGTGTGGGATTATCTGCGAATTTGTGCAGTGCCTTACAACGAACTGCACGATAAGGGCTATATTTCCATAGGTTGCGAACCCTGTACCAAACCGGTTGGCCCCGGTCAGCATGAGCGTGAGGGCCGCTGGTGGTGGGAAGAAGCCACCAAAAAAGAATGTGGTCTACACGCCAGCAATCAAAAGTGATTCAACCCTTAACAGGGATGGTTTTTCAGGAAATTTCTATGCAGATAAAACAATTAAGCAGTTTGTTGGATAACAAGGTCGCTGAGCTGGATGCACGCGTCATTCGCAGATCCAAAACCTTATCCGAAAGCCAGCTTGCCGATGAGAAAGCACAAATCGAAAACGAGCTGGAACAATTGGCCAAACTTCGGGAAAAACTGATCCGCTCCAAGGAACTGGCTTGGGAAGCCCATTCGATGGAACGGAATAGCAACAAACAATTGAATCAACGCAAGGCACTAATAGGGCTGATACTTTGCATGGTCGGAGGTTTGAGCGGATTGGTGTTGATGTTTATCGCAATTCGAAACTTTATCAGTCACTAAAAAAATAGACCCGCTTGGGTCTATTCATGTTTATTTCTATCAAGCCTGGGCTTGCACAGCAGCATCAATCAATGGCTTTAATTCACCCTTTTCGTGCATTTCTGTGACTATGTCACAACCGCCAATCAACTCGCCTTTAATCCACAACTGGGGAAATGTAGGCCAATTGGCAAATTTGGGTAACTCACTGCGAATATCCGGATTGGCTAATATGTCAACAAACGCAAAGCGCTGTCCGCAAGCCATAACCGCTTGCGATGCCCGCATGGAAAAACCACACTGTGGCGCACTGGGTGAACCTTTCATATAAAGAATGACGGGGTTTTCACTGATTTGTTGCTTGATAGTTTCTAACGTATCCATAACACACCTCAATTAACTGGAGTACCTGACTAAATAACTCGGGTATTTTAGCCGAGTGCGGCTAATGAGCCAAGGTTAAATCTGGCTGAACTTTAACTTCATTTTTCAACTGGCCATTTTCATATTTACATGGGCGGATAGCGTTCAAATCAATGTGGTAACAAAGACCTTTTCCATGCGGCAGATAATTTTCGTTCCATCCTCCTGCGTAAATCAAAGAATCATCCAGCTTATAACGCAGATTACCCAGATAATATTCACGTTGCAGTTTTGTTCCATCTTTTTTAACGATATTAATATTGCCGTGATATGAACCCATTTTTAACGTCCCTTTTATCACATCTCCGTTTGACATCATAATCTCTTGCGCGCCATGTTCCTGTCCCATTAAAAAACTGCCAACCTCTCGAGTAATTATTTTATTCGCAGGCCAGATCAATTCGCCTTCACCCGTAATGACGCCATCGCTAAATTGCCCTTTGTAATGGTAGCCATTGGCAGTAGTTAATTCGCCTTTATCCAGAAACTTTCCAGCAGAAAAAACACCTTTCAATTCATTGCCTTCAAACAATAATTTTCCCAACCCATCAGGTATTCCATTTTTAACAACGCCCGTATATTGAGCGCCATTTTTGTAACGAATAATATCACCCTCAACTTCCCCATCATTAAGAGTCAGGCTTATATTTCGCATGCGCAACATTTCCAAAACAAAACGACCATATCCCGTTTCAATCCAATCCGAATCACTGACTGCAGCAAGTTGATATTTTTGCAACAGAACTGCATCTGCATTTTTTAATAATGAATTCGCCTGAATTTCACTTTGAAGAATTCCTATTCGAAAAGATTCATTCATCAACAATTTTGCACTATCCAAAACAATTGCCGCCTCCTTGATTAAATCGGGATTATCTTCATCTGATACTTTTAATAACTCTCCCAAACCAAAATAAGCCAAACGGTTGTAGGGATCCTTACGTAAAATTTGGCGGAAGCGGCTTCGGAGCTCTGTCAGTTCTCGCCTCGCTGTCGGGTGCCCAACAATGACGGCTTTTTCAATACGCTCTTTTTCCAGATAGGCCAGCATCGCTTGTAAATCCAAATCTTGAGGATACTTATTTCTTGCTTCAGACATAAGGCCACTAATATCTTTGCGTTTACGTACAGACCATTCCAATTCTGCAAGCGTCAGGGCTGCATTATGCTCGCCATGCTTTCTTGTAAAATCAAACAAAGTTTGTATTTCTTCATTCTTATAAAAACTAAATTGAGAAATAAAACTGGTTATTTGAGCAACCGCTTTTACAGATCTCATTGATTCAACTGTTGGATTAACTTGAGGAAAGTTAAGGCCATTTTTCCCTATATCAAGCTTCCAGCCAGTAACATGTTTACTATTGGAATACTTCTCTATTGCCTTGTCCATGTCCGCATAAGACATGCTGAATGCCATATTGAATGACTTATCAACAGATCTGCCTTCGTTAATCAATTGCAAATATCTAGCTTTCTGCACCTGCAACTCCCTGGAACTTTGCAGATAATGATAGGTAATCATGGCCCTTGCATAAAACTCTGCCTGTTTGTCTAAAACTTCACTTTTTTTAGTTGAAATTTTATCGGCGCGCCGCCAACCAATATTGAAATTCTTTGTTTTAAAAAGATCTTCTACATCTACTTTTCTAAATCCTCTACCAAAAGGTTTCAATAAACTCGACAGACGATCACCAATAACCGACATTGAACCAACACTCACAGATTTTCCTTCATCAGAAAAACGAAAGGTAGCCAAGTATTCAGCTTCACCCTCTGAATACCATAAGGGGTATGAAATCATCTCCAACTCATTACGCGTCACATAATGCACATATTCGTGCAATAAAACCTGATCACCAAAACGACTAGTATTTTCACTCAATGAATAATCAAAAATACTTGCTATTGCATAATCATCCGACATTCTTTTTAAAAAAAATCCTGCCCACTGCTCAGGCAAATTCAAATCCTTAAAAGTACCTGAATTGTGTATAGCCAATATTTTTAATGGTTTGTTGCCTTTAAATAAGGGACTTCCAAGAGCATGAGCAATGAAAAATCGGAAATTTTCCAAATCGCGTATTAACACCTTTCCGACTTTTTCATTAGCGTCCGTAATCACAATAAAATTTTTTGACGTTAGTTGAATCCATTTAACTTCGGACAAATCTTCAATATTGATTTCAGCCGAAGAAATAGAACTGATCATCGATAGCAGTATTATGAATAAATTTCGAGCAAGCATATAAACTCCTTGAGTTATTGTTTTCGCCAAGCCACAATCAAATAATAAATCACTGCACCAACAAGCCCTGAATACAAACATACTTTATGTAACATCCATACAGACATTATTCCCTGCATAGAGTTAGTCAAAATGAAGGGATAAAACGGCTGCACATCACCATGCATAATACTGTCAAGTAATACATGACTGAAACTTCCAATAAATGCACTCAGAAAACACACCCACCACGGAATACTTTCCGCATGCAAGGTTTTTATTTCTAATATTTTTAATGCAAACTGAGATAAATATTTTCCGGTAACCGCTGAAAATAGAGCAATTAAAGAAGCACCTAAATAGGTATGAGTGAACCCGTGAATATGCCCGTGACCAATAATCATAGTGATAAGAGGTTGTATATCCATGACAATTTGTGTCCAACCAAAAACCATTAAGCTAAAACTGCTCTGCAGTACAGCTTTGACAAAAATGCCAGGCCCCATGTGAACCGGTGTAAATGGCATAGCAATTTCTTATTGTAAAATTATTCACTCTCCAATTGTTTGACCAAAGGCTCCAAATCTTTTACCCAAACATTTTCATTGACATCACCAACATGTTTGTAGCGAATAACACCTTTTTTGTCGATTACAAAAGTTTCCGGGGCGCCGAAGACTCCGAGATCCATACCTAATGTTCCTTGTTCATCGACAACCGTAAACACATAAGGGTTATGCAAGTCACGCAACCAATCTTGTGCGGCAATTTTTTCTTCGTTGTAATCGAGAGGATAATATATTCCGTAAATCATTATGCCTTTAGCTTTTAATTGATTCAGAAATTCATGTTCAGCACGACAGGTTACGCACCAGGTACCCCAAACGTTGACCAAGCTAACCTGACCAATCAGATTTTTGCGCGTGGCCTGTGTTAAATCTTCAGGATTTTCCCTGGCAGGTATGAGCGGGAGATTAAACTCAGGAAAAGGTTTATTGATTAAAGCAGACGGCATTTCACTGGGATTCAGTGAAAGGCCCCGCCAAAATAAAATCGCCAGCAATAAAAAAATAGCGAGAGGAACCAATAAAACCAGGCGTTGTTTTGTCATGTTTTTATTCCATTGCTTTTGCGCGATAACGTTTGTCAATTACAGCCAACAGCGAACCCAGCGCCATAAAAATAGCACCAAGCCAAATCCAGCGCACAAAAGGTTTTACATGAACTCGCATGGCCCATGCGTTATCTGATAATTTTTCTCCCATTGCGATGTAGATATCACGAAACAATCCTGCATCGAGTGCTACTTCTGTCATTACACTTCCCGTTGCAAGATAACGGCGCTTTTGTGGATACAACATTTCAAGAAATTGCTTATTTTTTTGCACTTCAATGTCGGCTTGATCCGCAATATAGTTATCGCCTTTTATTGGCGTTAAGGATTTTAAGGTGAAGATGTAAGGAGCAATTTCAATAGACTGCCCTACTTCCAAACGTAAATCCCGTTCATGACTGTAGTAACTGCTCAGCACAATACCGATAGTGGTCACAGCTATACCCAGATGAGCTATACACATAGCATAGTAACTGACACTTAATTTTTTTAGACCGGAAAGAAGATTATCGGCATGACGTAAACGGTAAATCAAATCAAACACAAGCACCGTTAAAATCCAACACGCAATAAAGACTGCTATGGCGACTGGAAAGAAATATTCCCCTCCGTAAAGCCATGGAAAAATTGCACCGATGATTGCACTGATAAACCAGGGTTTTATCAGTAAGGTTTTCAGTAATGCAGGCTGCGTTTTCTTCCAGTTTAAAATCGGGCCAATCGCCATAAGCACGGCTAATATTCCCATCAATGGCAAGAAAAACAAATTGAAAAAAGGTGGGCCTACTGAAATTTTTCCCAACCCCAATGCATCGGCAATTAATGGGTATAAAGTCCCAACCAAAACCACCAACATCACAATCATTAATAAAATATTATTACTGAGCAAAAAAGTTTCGCGTGAGATCCAACTAAAACCCTGTTCACTTTTAACAACCGGTGCACGCAAGGCATACAACACCAATGATGTGCCCACAACAACCAATAAAAATCCCAACACAAACAAGCCGCGCTCGGGATCATTGGCAAAGGCATGCACTGAAGTTAATACACCTGAACGAACCAAAAAGGTTCCAAGCAAACTGAGCGAGAAAGCAAATATCGCCAATAAAATTGTCCAACTCTTAAACAAACCACGCTTTTCAGTAACGGCCAGAGAGTGAATCAACGCCGTACCTACTAACCAGGGCATGAAAGAAGCATTTTCAACGGGATCCCAAAACCACCAGCCGCCCCAACCCAATTCGTAATAAGCCCACCAACTGCCCAATGCAATTCCAAGTGATAAAAATCCCCATGCAATCGTTGCCCAGGGGCGGGACCAACGCGCCCATGCACTGTCCATTCTTCCGGTTAGCAAAGCAGCAATAGCAAATGCAAATACAACACTGAACCCCACATAACCCATGTATAAAACCGGCGGATGGATAATCAAACCTATATCTTGTAACAGTGGATTCAAATCGCTGCCGTCTTCAGGAGGTATAGGCAATATTCGATCAAAAGGATTGGATGTCAGCAAAATAAAAAGTGAAAAACCTATGGCAATAAATCCCATCACCGACAATACACGTGATTGCAATTGCAATGGCAAGGATCGGCTGAAAATTGCAACAGCAAATGTCCAACCGGACAGCATCAAAATCCATAACAACAACGAACCTTCATGCCCACCCCATACAGCACTGATTTTGTAATGCAAGGGTAAAAGGGAGTTTGAGTTTTTAGCTATATAAGCCACTGAAAAATCATTTTGTGTAAAGGACCAAACCAGGCACAAAAATGAAATCAAAACAAAAACAAAAAAACCTGATGCAAAACTACGTGCGCTGAGCATAAACAAAATGTTATTGCGATAACTGCCCCACATCGGAATCACAAACAAAAGTGCGGCAAAACAAAACGCAATAATTAACGACAACTGCCCAGCTTCGGGCACCAGGCTTAACCAATTAGCGGGCATAATTTAAATTCTCGCAGGTTTTTTGATGCTCGCCGCCTGCTTTTTGCATGCCTTCGGCTACTTCGGGTGGAATATAATTTTCATCGTGTTTTGCCAATACCTCATTAGCAAGGAATTCGCCTTTCTCATTTATTTTTCCATTAATGACAGCCGCTTCACCTTCAGCAAATAAATCCGGCAGTATGCCCGAGAAAAATACTTTCACATCGGCTGCACCATCCGTAATCACAAAACTGACATCCAGATTATGATCCGAACGCTGGACACTTCCAGGCTTGACACAACCACCACCACGAATATTGACATTGTGCGGAACTTGTCCCGATACAATTTTACTGGGTGGGTAAAACAAATTCAGATTTTCCCGTAATGCATAAATAATCAACCCAATTGCCAGGCTTGAAAAAATGACAATAAATAACACCATAAATAATCGTTGCTTTCTAATCGGATGCATTTTCTTCTCGACTTTTTTTCTTGAGTTCACGTTTAACCATATCGCGGTAAGCTTTTACAGGTGCCCACACTAAATAGACAAATCCTGTCAGGGTGATGGCATAAGCAGACCAAACGTAAGGCCCATGTCCCCCCATGGAAATAAAATCAGCAAGCGATTCAAATTGAAACATCTCACTTACCTCCCTTATCTTGTAAATTGTTTTGTGTTAATAAATCTTTCACCCATTGACTACGCTCTTCACGGCGTAAAATCTCAACACGGGTAAATAATATGACGACGAACGTAAAAAATGCATAAAGGCCAACCAACATAATCAACAAAGGATATTTCATTGATGGATCGATAGTGGATTCCCCGACAATTTTGATCGTTGCAGGTTGATGCAGTGTGTGCCACCAATCAACGGATTTATAAATAATCGGGATATTGATCATGCCGACCAGAGATAAAATTGCACAGGCTTTATCGGCGGTATCCCGATGTTGATAGGCCTGCTGTAATGCAATCACACCCATATAAAGAAAAAACAAAACCAACATGGATGTAATGCGCGCATCCCATTCCCACCAGGTACCCCATGTAGGTTTGCCCCAAATAGAACCTGTCGCCAAACCTAAAAAAGTTAATACCGCACCCACTGGCGCAGCAGCTGCCATAGTGATGAATGCCATTTTCATTCGCCAGATCAAACCGACAGCACCGGCAATTGCCATCACGTAATACCCCGCCATCGCAAGCACAGCGACCGGCATGTGAATATAAATAATGCGATAACTATTGCCCTGACGATAATCCATTGGCGCAAACGCCAATCCCCAGACGATACCGACAATCAATAAACTGAAAGTAAAAATGCCAATCCAGGGCAACCAACGGGTTGTTTTTTCATAAAACCAGCGAGGGGAACCCAATCGATGAAACCATTGCCAATTCATAGTGATTACTCTTGTGAAATTCTCAAAGCACCCATAATGGCAAAAGGTGCCGCCAATAATCCCAACGCTGCCATAGCACCCAGTACCGCCAGTTGCATATGGTATTGCGAAAAATCCACCGCACTTTGTACTGCACTTGCCCCGAAAATTAGTAAGGGAATGTACAGTGGGATGACAATCAGTGACAACAATAATCCGCTGCGCCTTGCGGATAGTGTCAAAGCTGCACCTATTCCACCAATCAAAGTCATGGTGATGGTGCCGAGCAATAGACTCAGTATTAGAGGTGAATATCCTTCCTCCGGCAAATTTAGTAGCAATCCTAAAAAAGGAGACAGGAGGGTCAATGGCAATCCTGTCACACACCAATGCACCAGCATTTTTGCGAGCACCACAAAATACAAAGGTTGGGGACTTATTAGGATTTGTTCCAATGAACCGTCTTCATAGTCACTGCGAAACATGGCTTCCAATGATAATAATGACGCCAACAATGCCATGATCCAAACAATACCAGGCGCTAACAATGCCAGGACTTTTTTATCCGGCCCCAAGCCCAAAGGAATCAAGCTAACTGCAAGTGTGAAAAATACCAAAGGATTGAGTAAATCCAGTTTGTGCCGTGCAACCACACGGAAATCACGCTGTAGATGACTGATAAACCCACCCAGTAACGACTGTTGCATCAAGCGGCTTCCTCCAGGGATTTTGCAGAGAAATCCTGCAAATGGATTTGCTTGATTCCAGGAATAGCCAAATCCTGATGCGAGGTTAACAATATCAAACCACCTGTAGCCTGATGATTCTTTAATAACTCCTCCAACATGTCGACACCGGATTTATCAATAGCGGTAAAGGGCTCATCCAAAATCCAGACGCGCGCCATGGTGAGATGCAACCTGGCCAAAGCAACCCGGCGAAATTGCCCGGCAGATAAATGATCGCAACCCGTGTCTTCATATCCTCTCAACCCAACTCTTCGCAGTGCGACTTCAGGGTGAACCTGTGTGGCTTGCTGGGCCGCAAACCAATGTAAATTTTCCAGCGGTGTCAGGGACTTTTTAATACCTGCCAAATGCCCCAAATACAGGCTGTCCTGTGCAAATTGCCAGCGGGAATTATGTAGAAGTGATTGACCCATATAACGGATATCGCCCGATGATGCGGGTGTTAAACCGGCAATTATGCGCAACAAACTGGTTTTTCCGGCACCATTGGGGCCCAGGATCTGCACCAGATCACCCGCTGAAAAACTGGCAGTGAGTTTTGCGAACAAAAGCCTGTCATCTCTTTCACAAGCTAATTGATCAAGTTCCAATAAAAGGTCGGACATAGTGTTAAATTCAATCGCCTATACTGTTGTTAATATTTTTATGTGGGCTGATTATAACGAGCGATGCCCAATGCTTCGAGAGATTTCTGGATGGACATACAATCAACGGGTGATAATTTACTCATCGCGACGCTGCAAAATATGCAGAAGTCACAAAATGAGCAATTAATTCAAATTGCCCGCATGGTGGGTTTAACCACCAACAGCAGTAGTAAAGCACAAGTTGTAGAGTTGATGGATCTTTCACCGGAAGATCGCGAGCAGCTATTAACACAAATTGATAAAACTCTGGCACAGATTAAATCCTCAGCAAACATGCCTGCCGCACAACAACAACTGGAAGCTCTCGAACAACAAAAAAATCTACTGCAACTCAATCTGGTGAAGCTGGCACTACTGCAGATCAATAATAAAACCTTCCCGGTGTATTCCACCTTTGAGTTACAAAAAGGTCAGGAAATCAGCCTGAAATTTGTGCCGAATATCGGGCTACAGTTATTGGCAATAACCGAAGCTGAAAGCAATATAGCCACCCAAGCCAAAATTGAACAAATTATCAGTCAAAACTTGCGACAGCTTTTGCCTTTACAAAAATCAGATAATTTTTTTACAGCACTCAGCTCAATCAATCAATTGGTGAAACAAATTCCTGCTGCGCAACTAAATCAATTGCTGGATAAACCAGTGCAGGCTGTGTTGGAAAAAATCAATCAACTGATTCCCAATCTGGATAAAATCATTGATCCACAAATGTTGAAAGCGATTATCGAAAAATCCGGAATTCAATTTGAGCGCCAGTTAATTGAATCCATTACTCGGGAAAAATCTGTTGTTCCTGCGGGGTCCAGCAATGTACCAACAAAATCCGAGGTTTCCATTAAAATTGCAGACCCAACAAAACCGGAGGCTCCGATAATCAAGCAAGAATTATCTTTTCAAGGGCAACGTTTGTCACCACAAAATTTGGCTCCCCTATTGAGTAATATAAATCAGGTAAAAAACACTGATGCAGCTAAACCACTCATAAATCAACCAACCCCCTTACAAGCTTCACTTGATGATGCCTCATTAATTGATAGAAAGTTATTCAATAGCTTATCAAGCAACCTGATTCCCGGAGCGCAAACCTACAGCTCACCCGTCAACAACTCATCAATTACCAATGCGGTAATCAATCCGGCAAAACCAATAAATGCAAACAATCTGCAAAGCTTGAGCCAGTCAAATTCTGCTACCCAATCAAGCCCTCAAAAACAACAGGATCTAAAAGGTACACTAATTGAATTGGTTTCAAAAACACAAGAAAAACTGGCAAACGAAAAACTGGAAGCAACCCATTATTCATCATTACAAAATACTCATCTGAAGGATTTTATCGCTCAGATATTACCCATGTTTGCAAACAAATTACCGCCAAAAGATTTATCTGTAAAAGTATTACGCACACAATTAATCGCTCTTTTACAACAACATGCCTATCAAGCAGTATCAAAAATCCAGATTCAGCAATTACAAAGTCTGCAACCACAAACCATTACACAATCCAGCGATAGCCAGCCACAAACATGGCAAATGGAAATTCCAATCCGCTATCAGCAAGATATTCACCCAATGCAGATTCATATCGAAAAACGCAGCATCGAAGATCAGGAATCTTCACCCGATAAACAGCGGGAGAAAATTAAACAATGGAAAATTTTGATGAATTTTGATCTACCAATAATCGGCCATTTCCATGCACAATTAATCTGGCTAAATCAACAACTCAGTGCAACTCTATGGGCTGAAAAAGCTGACACTTTGCAAATTGCAAAAGAAAAAATGGAAAATTTGCGTACAAAGCTGCAACAAGAAGGCATAATTGTCACCCGTTTGGAATGTCTTCCTGGCACACCCAATCGGCCACAAAATCAGGTCAATTATTCGCTTATCGATATTACAACATGAATCGCGACAATCTTTACGCCAACCCGCTCGGGGAAGTTTCCCGTTTTAGCTTTGATCAACAAGTCGTTGATGTATTTCCGGACATGATCAAACGTTCGGTTCCGGGTTATGCCACTATTATTAATATGATTGGTAATCTCGCCGGTATTTATGCCAGGTCCGATAGTAATTGTTATGACCTGGGTTGTTCTTTGGGCGCCGCAACATTAGCCATGCGTCACGGTATTCGCAGCAGTAATTGTAAAATTATTGGCATCGATAATTCGCAAGCCATGATTGACCGCTGCCAACAGGTCATGACTACCGACACAACTGATATCAATGTTGAGTTGATTAATGCCAATATTCAGGATGTTGAAATTAAAAACGCATCCATGGTGGTTTTAAATTTCACTTTGCAATTTATTTCCATCGAGCAACGTTTTTCCTTACTCACAAAAATTGCTGAAGGTTTGAACTCCGGTGGCGTACTGATTCTTTCCGAGAAAGTTATTTTTGAAGATCAACCACATCAGGAACTCATGACAGAATTGCATCATAATTTTAAACGCGCTAATGGTTATAGCGACCTGGAGATTGCACAAAAACGCAGTGCGATTGAAAATTATTTAATTCCTGAAACATTGGATACACACAGACAACGTTTACGTAAAGCCGGTTTCGCCAGTGTAGATGTTTGGTTTCAGTGTTTTAATTTTGCTTCGATTATTGCGATTAAATGAGTTTAACTATTTTATTGAATAGCATGACCCCCTCCTAACCTCCCCCTTGCCAGGGGGAGGAACTTTACTCCCTACTTTTTGCGGAGTGGAATCTGTCCCCTCCCCTGGCAAGGGGAGGGCTAGGGTGGGGTCAAGTGTTTAGAAAAAATTACCATGACCCAAATCAATTACGACAATTTATTAAACTTTCTTAAAAATTCACCTCTCGCTTATTGGGCAGAAATATTGCCCGAACAAATTCGCAAAGGTTTGTGCGAACAGCGCTATGGTGATTTGACTGATT
>CAMLML010000020.1 GCA_946481095.1 uncultured Cellvibrio sp. | reverse complement strand
TCACAATATAGATCCGTAATGATTGTTTTTTTAGACATTATGCGCCAAAGGTAAACTGGAGCATTCAGTAACCACTATTGGCATTACTGCACCTTATAGACCAAAATTCCGTTTCTAAGTTTTCGAGGTAGCTACCCTTGGAGGAAAACCATGGATATTTTGATTGATATGGATGATGTTCTATGCGATTTCTCAGGCGCTTTTGAAGAATCGATTGCAAAGAATCCTCTTGTTAATTTTCCGCAATCTCAATATGGTTTCTATCACCGCTTGCGCCCTTTAGATGGCGCGATCGATGCAATGACAGCGCTTTACAAGTCAACGCAGTACACGCCGTATATTCTGACGGCCCCATCAATTAAAAATCCATTCTCGTATACTGAAAAGAGAGTTTGGGTCGAGGAACAATTGGGATACCACTATGTTGACCGTTTGATTATTTGTTCTCACAAGGGCCTCCTTAGGGGAGACATTTTAATTGACGACAATGACTCTGGTCGGGGACAAGAGCACTTTGAAGGGCGCCTGATTCATTTTGGTAGTCTTCAGTTTCCAAATTGGGCTGCTGTTCGAAGCGAGCTAAAAATTTAGTATTTGCAATTAAATAGTGGTTTTAAATATTGCCACAACTCGCATTCGTTACCGAGGCATAAGATATGGTAGCACATGATGATAAAGTAGCCTCAATATCTCAGGAAGCCCAGACCGCTTCAATTGTGTGGATTCATTCTATGAGCCCACTAAATAAATGGAATTTGACTGCTAATGAGATAGCGCAGTTACTCGCCATAACCATAGAAACCTATCAAGATCTTCTGTACAAAGCGAATCACAAATCTAACATCTTCCTGAGCAAGGAAACTCTTGAACGATTAAGTATTCTGCTGGGGATATGGAGATGTCTTCAGTTCATTTCGCCAACTGACAGAATAGACTTGGCCTATGCCGGATTTAACACATCGCTAAAAGACGAACTTTTTTCAGGTAAATCTATTAAACAATTTTTGCTAGCTCACAACGACCTGAATAGCTTTTACATGGTAAGGAGATTTCTTGAGCGTACTTTAATTTGAGCAAATGAAAGTGATGTGCGCGCAAATCTGCCTTAGCAGTGTTTGGTTTTAATCGCATTTTGACGTCAGATATTTGTAACGTAATAAATTTCCAAGATTTCAAGTAGATTGCTAGTAAACTTAGGATTCCACGGGTTATGCGATTTTGGGCATCATCCGTTTTGCTTAGACCTCCAGCCTCGCTTTTCAAATGTTCGGATGTTATCAACATTTTTCAATTCACTCAGATAGCGCATTAGTAGCAAAAGCTCCTCGTCCGTTTTGTTTCCAAAAAACGGGGCAACTTTCACCAGATTTCCATAATTCCTAATTAGTTTTTCTGGACTATCATCAACCATTATTGTGGATTCCAGGTTGTAGCCTTGTTTCTTTACCTTTTTCAAATCTTTTATAAAAAAATATTCATGAGTTTCTGGGTTAAATCTCTGAACACATTTATTTCTTGACCAGACGAATTCCATTTGACATTCAGATCCAAACAAATTGTATACGATAGATTGTGCATAAATATCATTTGACGATGTCCAAATCGCCACCCGAAATTCCGTGCGACAATATTCGATAAACTCATTAGCAAAGGGTCTGACATAGACATAGTAATGACCTACTTCAAATGAAGGTTCGTAGTCGAGTAGCGACTCCGTAGCGTAAATCAATGTCTCATCAAGATCTAAAATTATTAATTTTTCTTTCATTTCAAAGCCAGAGGCAACATTCGTAATTACTGATGAAATTGGTTTAAAATCTTTACCTGCACATCGAAATATTAGGCATTCAAAATACCAACATCGCATTGGAAGCATTCACACCACAGTCGTACACCACTTACCTCTGAGAAAAGGTGAGTTTTAGATGGTTTCAGCATTCGGCCAAGAGCGGACATTGAGTTAACTTTACTGACCCGAATTATTCTTGTTCACTGCTGCGCAAACCATATCGTTTGTCTTCTATTTAACTTACCGCCACAATTTTTACAACATTTGATGGGCAGCTTTGCCATTGCTTGCCTTGCTTCGTCTGCTCTTTTGACTCCACCGTAAGAGGCAAGATCTGCGGTTGCAGACATGCCAGAACTTATATTGCAGTGTTCACATATTACGTTTTCAAAGTGCACTCTATGTAGGATGCCATCAAGATTTACCAAGCGAAGATACCAGTACCTTTCAAGATGAAGTTCAAGAGCTAATACGACCTCTGGATTTGGGGCAAACTCAAGTAGATCTCTTTCTGCGTATTTGCAAATTACTTGGCTAAGATCACACCCATTGAATTTTTTTCTTTGAGCAAAACTTCCCACTCCTCACGAGCTGGAATGAGAATATTATTTCCCCAATTATCAGTATTTTTCATGGTTATTGTTGTGTCAGATGGAACACTTGGTTATGTAAATTTTGATATTTCATAAGCTATATCAATCTTTGTATCTGGACTCGTAAAGCAAATGAAGATACCTCCAAAGTCATTTTGCCAAAATACACCATTGTCACTAAGCAACTTCTTAAAATTTTTAAAAGACTCAGAGGCAACAATTTCTTTTGTTAGTATATATTCGTGCATTGTTGCCTCGGATTTTTCAACGACCTTTACAAAGCGTATTTGTCCTGGTGAATCAACAATTGCTTCAATTACATCTCCGTACTTAGCAGAACAAGCCATAAAAGGATGTTCTCTGAGCAAATATTTATTACCTCCCAGGTCTTCCACGTCACATCCCGTGCAAAGACCTTCATCAGGAAAATTAATACTTACATTTTTAAATGCTGGATTCATGTTTTTTCACATTACGATTTCATAAGCGGTAGGTCTATTAACTCGCATTCGGCCAAGAGTGGACTTAAATGTTGATAATCGACAGCTAAATTAATCAAATACTAAAATCGCAAAAAATTCTTCAAGCAAAATTTAATTCAATTTCCAGTCATTTCACTGTAAACAAAAAAGACGGGTCAAACCATTCATTTACTTCACCTTTATACCCTTTCGGGTTACTTATCACATTGCAAACACCTAAGCGATAGTTGGAGCTATTATGCAAATGTCCATGCAACCAATAATTCGGTTTATATTCGCTGATAAAGTCACTTAAATCAGAAGCGTAAGCTGCTGTTACAATATCTGATCTATAGTGCGCAGGAACAGACCTAATACTGGGCGCATGATGTGTAACAACAACATTCAAAGAGCTTGAAGAGCAATTCAAACTTTCGGCAAGCCATCTGAGCGACTCGTGGTGAATCATAGCCACATCTATTGATCTCAGCTTTGAATACGATGGTTCTTTTCTAATCAATTTAAAATCTGTCATTATTTTCTGACATTCATAACCCGCGTCTCTCGGATCACCGAATATCTTAAAATCAGTCCAGAGCGTAGCTCCATGGAACCTAATCCCATTAATCTCTACGCTCTCATTTTCGAGAACGTGTATATTATTTCCAGCAGCACGAACCTTAACTTTATCGATCAAGCCAGGATATCGATGTTTATAATATTCATGATTTCCCAAGACATAAATCACTGGACAGTCAAACTCTTGCCGTAGTATCCAATCGATGCCTCTTACCCCGATATCAATGTCTCCAGCAAGCACAACAGCATCTGCGCCTTTAGCTTCCGCTTTAAATTCTTCAAATTCTATATGCAAATCACTGTAGAGTCTGATATTCATAATTAAATCTTTTTTAAGGAATCCCAGAAGAGTTCTTCGTCAAAATTCGGCCAAAAGCGGAAGTTGGTTTAAATTTACTGAGCCTAAATATCCTCCTTAAAATTGACTTCTCTCAAAAGTGAACTGACTGCTCACAAAATCGATTCTCGCAATAGATAACCATGTATTGACCCTCGCTCAATCATAAAATCAAGAATTGGAACAATCTTATTTTTCAGTCTAAAATCCTCTTTTATTTTTTGTCTTTTAATGAAAATAAATTTTCTAAATATTTTCTCCAGATAGTATAAAGTATTGGACTCTAAACTATCCAATTCTAAAGAGCTATTTTCTGACACAATGGTATGAATCCAATCAATTCCATCATCTATAAAATTGCTCCCGATTGAGTTCAATACTCGGGCGACAGAGTACAGCACGGAAGGAATATGGCCCAATTCTTTGGCAGCATTTTCATATAAGGATAAATTATCGCTTTTTAAGGTATGCCAATCCTCTATTCCTTCTCGCCAGTACCGCCAACTTAACAAGTAATTAATAATAATTTCTTTTTCATAATGTTTTTTAGGGGCATGGTGTAGTACATGAATTTTTGGATATAACTTATTCCATACATACCAAAACTGCTCGAATTTTTTTAGCTGGTCTTGTGCTGTTATAAATTCTCCAATAAAAGAGGCCGTTTCCTTCGTAGAAGAAAAACATTCAATCAGTGGCTGTAGAAATACATCCACCTCACAAATTTCTCTATGTAGAATAAAATTGGCTAAATTTTTGAAAATACTTAATCGTAAAAGATAAATATTGGAATCATCGTCATAATGATCCGTATAGATTTTTCGATCCTCAAACAGTTTTGATGCCAATAATGGTAATGTCTTTATGTAAATATCCAAGTGATATTTATTTGATGTGTCCGAGGGGATTAATTGGTAAATTATTTCTAGATCTTGAATGCCAAGTGAATCGATGTCTTTTACATCAAATGCAATATCGCTAAAAATGTTATCAATATTTTTCTTTTCTAACTCTTCAATAATAAAACTCTTCGGAATGCGCGCACCATACCCCATATTTTTTACATTTTCAGATAGGATTTTTTTATACAAAGGCTTTATCTTTAAATAACCAAGCAATATTGAGTTGGCAGCTCTATTATTTGAAATCCACAATTTTGATTTCCGGATAGATTCAATTGCATAATCACATATTCTCTTATATTGGCCTATCGATACCTCATCTAGAAGTACCAATATAATCATAAAAACATAGGTCTCCACATCATCAGGGTAATCTTCAACTAAGGCTGGAATAGCATGAACAGCTGCTTCAGTGCCATCACCTATTTGATAATTGTAATCATCGCTAAAAAGACGGGATAGGGTTAAAGTAATTATTTCTTTACAGAAATCTTTATCCCCCTGTGATAATAATTTTTTATGTTGAATAATCAATTTAGAACAAGAAAATGCTGGTGTGAAATAGTCAAACATTCTCATTGCACTTCTACCTAACCTAAGCTCCTCAACAAGCTGCCTAGTCTCCGATAATGCCATAAGTGGATTACTGTTATACTTCTCAACGTTTTGACTTTTGTCTTGATTCATTCCACCTATCAAAAAATCAGACCATATCTTCAATGAAGAATATTTAAATTGGTCGCCAACCTCAGCACTAACTTGCTCACTTTGCTTTCTGAGATCCTCAGATAGCTCCTTGGGCGTAAATTCAATTAAAATACGCTCATCACCTTGACTTGATATTTTAGCTTCTAGATTTCTTCTATCCATTCTTGCCAGCAAAATCCCAAAATATCTAACTTTTTCAATATCAGATTTGTGTTTATCAATTATTGCGTACAATTTATCGATAAATTCAGAATTCTCCTCATCTGTGAGTCCTTTCACACCAAAAAACTGATAATTTAAAAATAGAGATTCTAGATTGGAATTTCTATGATTATCCTCGCAGGTTTTCATTCTCTCATTTTTATATAAAGCGTCACTTAATTTATCCAGTCCATATCCGATTGAATATAATGATTTAGCATGGAGTTCACTTGAACTTCTAATTGTATCAAATTTAAATAGTTCTATAGTTTTAAATAATATTAAAGCGACTTCATAATATTTATCAGGGTTTGCCAGTACAACACTACAAACAACCGAAGTAAGGGAGGCTGTTTTTGATTTGACAATAATTCTATTAAGAATGCTAGAAATGGACTTTGAATCAAGTATTTCAGAAAACTCCAGGAGAGTTTTCTCTAGCGCCATGTGAATGGATTGAATTAAGTATGGAACAACTGGATTGCCATGCCCTCGATACATGCTCCAGATTGCCGCGCTCAAATATTGATTAACTTCTTTCTCATTTATATACAATTTTACGTTTAGAACATCTGCTTTTCCGTAATCGCATTCACTATAAGTCTCAACTGCTTGATTGGCGAAGCTGATAATAAAATCGAGAGTTTCTGAAAAAGCTACCTGCAACAACCATTTTATTGGTGTGTGATTAGCGCTTGCAGGAGAATAATTAAAAACGCCCCTTTCTGCCAATCCATATCGATCTTCCATCGAATCTCTACCATATCCAAAATCATCCTCATTTTTAATTGGCTTTTTCCAAAATAAGTCGCATAGCTGAATAACGGACAAAGGAAGCGTTTTAATTAATTCTACGGCTATATATGGCTTCACCAATATCTTGGAGCAAAGCCCCATGTAAGGATCCCTATGGTGAATCCACCTATTAGCTACAACTTTATCAAAAATTTCTTTTAGCTCCGAACGTAATTCGGAGGCAGCATTAAAAACTACCCCTAAAATGCTTTCTTCTAAATCATCATGAATATAGAATGCATGTTCAGTTTCCGATTTTTTAATCACACTTAACGTCAACAATCCAGAAAGTTTTGTTGTTGAACCTTTTTTTATGAAATCGCACCAATGTGTAAGAACAGGAATTATCAGATTTAAATTCTCATGGAAAAAATCTGATTGATATTCGTAAATAAAGGAAATTACTTCTTCCCAGCCCCTTCCTTTTGGCTTCACAATCTCCATGTTATCAAATGCTGAAATATCAGTGCAGGCGATTCGCAATAGAAATAAAATTCTTTTTAAAAGGAAGAAGTCATTGTTAGCTATTTCGTTTTTAAGTGCTTTAAAAAATTCACCCGAATAATCTGATAATAAAACTGATACCAGAATTTCGTCTTTCCAAAATTGCTCAATTTCATTATTTAAAAGTGCATCATAAATATAACGCTCAATTTCTTTTATGTTATGAGAAAGATGATCAGACAACCATAATCTAAATGCTCTTCGTATGGGTAGAGAGCTGCCTAATTCACAAAAGAATTGCTTAATATTCGAAGAATTAGAGAAATAGCGGGACACTATTTTATCTAACGCCCACTCTTCATATATGTCATGCGTGATGAAATAGCCTGCGTGCGAGTCGTCATAGCCTAAAATTTCATCTTGCCTCAATTGAAATAGTGCTGGTTGCGGCAGATCATCAGCACTTATATAAAACCTGCCTGTTTCGCATCTTTGTTTAACTATGCTAATGATGCATTTTTCTCGATCAAGATGTATATTATTATACTGTACGACAGTATTTTGTATTCGTTTCTTCCACAATAAATCAACAAAGCATTTTAAATTATCGTTTTTATCAATATTAATATATTGTTTTAGATATTCGCTTAAATAAAAAAGATTTCTAAGTCGCTCCCTAAACTTTATATTCGTAGGCAGTAAAAAGCCTGCATCTTTTGATATTGAACTTAATTCCTCTATGGTTATTAGAGGGACATCACTAACTTCAAACGGAAGCTGATAATTCTCTTTAATGTGAAATACTAAATCATTTAGATAAGAGTATCGCGTAGTAAAAATTATATTCCAACCATATTCCGAGAGCTTTCGTATTAGTTCGGAAATAATTTCATTATTTACAATTTCTGCTAGCCTTTCAGCTGAATCAATTACAAAAAGTTTTACAGGATCACTTTTGAAAACATCAATAAATTGAGAAAATGTATAATTGTTTTCAAAATTAAAAATCTCATTGATGTTGCTTACATTAAGCTCGTTTGATTTAAAAATACAAATTGGTATTTTATTATAGTTAGATCTATAAAAATATTTGAAAATTGCAGTTTTCCCGCAGCCACCCTCTCCAGAAATTACTATGTTTTTGTTCTCTTTAATCGCAGATTCAATTTCTTTAACTATTTTATTCCGATCAATTTTTATGATCCTGTCGCCAAAAATTATTTCGGTCTTAATTGTTTTAAAAATGTTATCATTGTGCTTATAAATTTCATCCAGAAAATCAGCCCCGCTTGGCTCTAGGCTAAAAAATGCATCGTACAAATATTTATTTTCTGGCAACGAAAGCTGCAACTCGAAATGACTAGGAACTCGCCAATGAATTTCCAGACTTTCTGATTTGGTATATTTTTCAATGTCCATTTGATATTGAGGTTTTTTCTTACTTTTGGTGGAGCTTTCTGAAAGCTCCCGGTTGATGTAAAGATATATATCAGTTAACTTGGTATTTTTGGATTTAGCTTTTTTGATCGAATCTATTATGTCGTCCTTATTGTCCGCAATGGAAGTTGTATAATACTTCGCTTGAAATCCATAAAATCTCCCACTTTTCTCAAATGGCTCCGTTTCAATTCCAGTTTGGTTTTTATAGCGAAACAATCCAATTCTATTGTTAAATTCAGCACAAAATAGTAAATAAGATATTTGTTCGAATGCCCATGTTTCGCGATTATCGTATTTTAATTCGAAGTTCTTCCAGTTCATTTATACATCCTTACTTTTATAATGTCGTGAATCGAAAATATACATAATAAATGCGAATGCTGACCATACATCTGTTTTCATATAGAAAAATAAGCTTGTCTTGGATCCTTTCTAGAAATTGATGCTGCATTGGTTAACAGTCTACTTAAATTTATACAGCCCCTGAAAACATTGATTATATTGACATTGATGTTCCGCTTCGGGCACAAAACGGAAAGTACACCGAATCCAACTTCCCGTCTATTACACGACATTTCACCGAGTAGATCTGATGATTTCGGCGCCTGTCTTGGATGAAAATTCCGCATTATGAGCAGATTGAATCGTGAACACACTTGTAAAAATGTATAGGGCAGACCCGGCAAGATTAAAGTTGTAGCACTTGAACTCTGCAGAGAGCATGCAAAAAAAATATGGGCTATTGATCAGGTTTATTCGGAGCAAGAACTGGATAAGTGAGTGCGATTGATTGGATAGGTCTAATGTGACTGGCTGGATATTTGAATGCGATTCAGCAAGTTAAGGCGCTTAAGAGTGGAGTGGGAACCGGTGAGATTGAATATTTGGAAGCAGACACGTAAAGTCTAAAAAATCGCAAACATCAAATATCACTATTTAATTTCTTTCTGAATAAATAATTCGGTTGCTTTAACAAGTTCACCAATAAAATGAATGTATTTACGCATGTCATCTCGCGTAACCGCATGAGGAGAAGATTGTTCAGGGCGCAGCGATCTGTGAGCGATATCGCCTCGCTTCTTAACAATCTTATTCAACTCTAATCTTGCCTGCTCAGGTGTGCAGTTATTCCACGACCAACACTGTGTAACGTCAATATCGAGATATTTTTGAAATAGCTCTTTTACTCTATCAACAGAGGGAGAGTGAAATTTTTTTAAATCTACCGCCAATGAGTTTTTATAGAATAAAATAAGTTGATCATCATCGGGTGAGTGTTGACAAATGGCATTAACTGATTCTGTTACTCTATTTTCAAAATATGTTTCCAATGCTGCAAGGGCCATTACCAAGCTTGCGCGTTTTAAGACTTCGATTTCAGGTGGCGGCGGATTCTTGTTTAACGTATCGAAATTTTGCATGAGATCAATAGAGTCTTGAATAGCATGACTGAATATAGAATAGGAGTCGGAAGTCATAAGTTAGGCGGCCTATAGAGAAAATTTCTCCGGGTGAAATTTGCATATCGATAGGTTAACAAAATTCCAGCGCCTCCACTAAGGTCAAAGGTTGATTTGTTAACATCTATTGATTAACCAACAGCTTTTGCCCCCTTACTTAGTCGAATAAACTCTAAAACGCTAGAGAGCAATGATGTCTTGAGTTGGCTTGGACGGTTATACCCCTCAATCTCAATGTTGAGTTTTTGGTAACGAACATAACAGTCAAATGCCGCATTTACCACATCTGAAAATTCTACATGTTCAACACTATTGCCTATTTTCTTCTTGGCATTCTTTATTGCTCTCCAAATAAAGGCATTAGTTTTTTCGGGCGAGTTTTCGATCAATAGTAGTTTCAATTTTGCATTAGTAGGTGCGGCATTTAGCAAGTTAAATCCATTTTTTTGAGCATAAAAATTGGCATATTCGATGGCTTCACAGGCTAGGACATCTTGATAAAGTGCAGCAAGATACAAATTACAATCAAAAGACTGATCAATTGAACGCTGAATTTTTTCAAAGTGTCTATATATGAAAGGCTCCAATTCCTTCCCTAGACTAACAGGGCGCTTAACGAAAAGCGTGCTCATCTGTGTATCAAATGGAAATGTCGGATCTAGATGCTTAAACGCTACTGCACCGTCGTCTATTAACTTTGCAATGCAATTCCTCCCATAGCTTTCTGTCGGCGAATAACCACGGTCAATTATTTGATCTTCGCTCAAATACTCTTCGTTAGGCCTAAAGCACATTGCAAACGCCACGAGCATTATCATTTGGTTAAATTCTCTCTGACTTACTTGGTCAATCATGGCGTACCTGGGTAATGCGAATAATAGTGCTCCACTAAACATGCTGTTTAGATGTCCAGCCGGACAAAAAATGGGAGTTTCAGTCCGTGGAATAATAAGCCGTCAAACCTGATAGTTCTAGCTTTTAAGCGGAACAAACATGCGAGACAGACAATTAAAAGCTTTTGGCCACGCCATTAGAGAGCTTCGCAAAGAAAAAGGGTTGTCTCAGGAGGCCTTTGCAGATTTGGCTGGAGTGGACCGGAGCTATATGGGTCATATCGAAAGGGGGGAGAAAAATGTGACGCTTACGAAGATCTATCAGATTGCTAAAGCTCTTGATATGTCGCTTCCCGCCATTTTTGAGCGTATAAAATAATTTTCAAAGCATTTTTAGGTAAAACAACATCAGATCATCCTATTCAGAAAAGTTTTGTCATAATTGCTTTTTTGGATTAGATATGAAGTGAATATTACTTGCTGGTAGCTGAGCCTGTAGCCGTTGATTCTCAAGTGTCAGTGCTTTCACGGCAATTTCGACGGTGAGTGAAACTATCCAGCGAGCATCAGTCCTCAATAGTTTTGGTGGTGACTCCTTTAAGTATATGAATCTCATCACCCAATTGATCGCGCACAACCTCGTATCAATTTGCTCGAAGCCTTGCACCTTCGTCGATACGCATCAAAGAAAAATCCAACAAGTAGGCTAAGCCGACATTGCTTATCAATGTCAAAAACTAGAAAGGGTCTTATTCCAGCGCGCTCATCAAACATCACCTATCGGTTTAATAAATCAGAAATTCCGTATTCATCGGATGTATCCTGAAAACGTCCTTAGAATACCTCTCCACATCGACTTTCTCCCTTTACTCGGGATATTGCAAACGGCCCGTCAATCCCAAGTTTGGTTCCCCCCGAATTTTTCTGAATATTGATTTGATGACCGAACTGTAGCACCATTAATCTAATTCAATTCAGAAATATTGATGTATGAACGGAATTGACACGTACATTCACGCGGCAACCAGTGAGAATACTCGTCGAAGTTACCGGTCGGCAATTGAGCATTATGAATCTCAGTGGGGTGGTTTTTTACCTGCAACCTCAGACTCCATATCTAAATACATCGCTCAGTATGCAGATACCCTTTCCGTTAACACATTACGTCAAAGGCTTGCAGCAATCGCTCAATGGCATATAGATCAAGGATTTCCTGATCCAACAAAATCCCCAATTGTTAAAAAAGTTTTCAAAGGCATTCAAGTGTTGCACCCCGCAAGAATCATTCAAGCAAAACCTTTGACCTTGATTCATTTGGAACAAATCAACCACCACCTTGAAAAGCAAATGGCAAAAGCAAAGGCTGAATTGGATAAAGTGTTGTTGCTACAATCAGCTAGAGATCGAGCACTTGTTTTACTGGGATTTTGGCGGGGCTTTCGAAGCGATGAACTGTCCCGTCTAAATGTGCAAAACATAACATTAGTTACAAACGAAGGAATGGTACTTTACTTGCCATACACCAAAACGAATAAACAGGGTGCAACCTACAGAGTCCCAGCATTAAAATACCTATGTCCGGTCAATGCATGCCAGGATTGGTTCGCACTTGCGAAATTGTCGTCCGGCCCTGCATTTCGGTCTATTAACCGCTGGGGTCAGATAGCACAACGTGAAATGAATTCAGTAAGCCTGATACCCTTGCTTAGAAGGATTATGGAAAATGCTGGAATAGAAGAATCAGAATCTTACTCAAGCCATTCACTCAGACGTGGGTTTGCATCTTGGGCGAATTCCAGTGGATGGGATCTTAAAACCATGATGGAATATATTGGCTGGAAGGATGTTAGAACTGCCATGAGCTACATTGAAGCCGCAGACCCCTTTTCCAAAAGTCTCATCAATAGTGCACTAACTTCACCAGAAAAGATTTCCAGTCATACCATCTGAAAAATTAAACAACTCCGTTATCATCCCTCTTGGCGGGTGAAGATTTTTTTGAAACGAACAGGCGACTATTTATTGACAGTAAAGTCAACAAACTGTTTAAAGCTGTATGGAAAATCAGGAATTCTAGAAAATCCATATTCCACTATTCCATTTTGCATCGCTGCAATTAATTGCGAAAATGAGAATCCTTGATGCTGAACACCTTCTACAGAAATGCATTTAGAAGATCCTATTCCACTACGCGCACCACTGATTAGCTTTTGTATAAACCCCTCTGACTGGACTCGATCAATGACCCAGTCGCGATTAACAGCATCAGGCTTTTGGATTGCAACCAACATTTCAGCGTCCAATAGCTGCTTCAATTGATAGCGCGTCAATTGAAGAGCGCCGCAAGCTTGACTGATTGTCCAGTTTTCGTTTAACAGGGCTGCAAGACTTTTAACATCTTCAAGACTATAACAAAGCTGGCCTTTAAATTTGACCTCAGATAAACGCTTCGACTTGACAAGCTTGCCAATCCGATCGGGATGACATTTGATAATTACCGCCGCATCTTTCTTCGAAATGAATTTTGTGGAGCTGCCCGAAAGTGTAATTCTTTTGAAGCGACTCACCTCCAACGGACCAGGCCAATGGAAACTGATGAACTGATCGAACTCCTTTCTTATCACTGCTATACCCTGATTCCCACGCCTGCGGAAAAGTTGTTCATTGAAATCTTTATAATGTTTATTGACACCAGCCAATCCCTTAGAACTCAAAGGAATCTCAATGAACTTTGAAAGAAATTCATAAAAGCCAGCAGGCCAATGATTGAGAATGTCCCAGATCGCAACATAACGAAATGCAATCAGCTCATTAGACATTTGATAAGGATTAAATGGCTGGTTTAACAGTCTTCCTAAATAATGGGCTAAAAAATTGACGAGAGTTAGAGCTTCTCTAAACGATAGGCCGTTAAGTATCTCAGGATACTTTAAGGACTGAGGACGATTCAAGATAAGAGACTCAATGTAAGCGTTGAATTGAAAAATTGACGATTTAATATTTTCCTGAAGTAACAGACTACTTTCATGTCGATTATCAAAATCATCGATTCTTCCTCTATACCAGCTTGATGATTTCCCTAAAAATGTGTCTGACAAAAGATTCTGATGTTGATTGCAAGCTACGACAGACAGGAAAGCCCAGTGAAATCGACAATAACCACTTTCATTTAAACATTGAAGACAAACCTTAGGAAATTTAACGAAAACATAGGGAGTGTCTATTACACGCCTGAACGTTCTATAAACGTCGGCAGCAGGAGGTTTGGCGTGCTGTAAGCCCATCTTAGATACATAGGATGACAAATCAAATTCGCCAGACAAGATACTACGAATTGGCAATCTATTGTTGCCCCATTCAAAACCCGCACAGCGGAGCAGATACACAATATTCTTGAATCCATTATTGTGGGACAATCGTATTAAGTAACTCACCAAACACTCATCACAGTGGATAGACGGTTTGAATAAAAGTTTACTCATCCCAACCTCCCGAAAGAATTATGAACGCTGAATAATCTCCCTATCAAATATGTTAATGCCTAAATCAGCAGAGTATTCTTTAAATGCTGAAATAGTGGGCGAGACTCTGTCCATCCACACCTTAGTTTCTTTTTGGTCCACGTACGGCAATTCATCACCTGAAATAATCCCAGATTCAACTAAGAATTCAAAAAAATTATCAGATCTACTTAAACCATCTAAGGGCGATCGACCTTTAAAATTGGCAACAAAGGAATCAAAGTCGTAAAAAAGCGGACCTTCTACTCCAAATAAATATGAATGAAATAACGGATGAATAGAATAGGCCGTACTATGCATCCATTGATGTGCTGGTCTAAAGCGAAGCAACCATGATTCGCCAACACAAATTACCAATACGACTTTAACAATCCGCTCATGTTGCGGAATTATCGATATAATCAGGTCAGCAATTTTTTCCAGCCTTTCGAACAAAGGCAACCACGCAACAGTCTCAACGGTAACAGTGCTATATGCGGCATTGGCCAAAATCTTAAATCGGCGGTTTAAAAGGGACACAGCGTGAACTAACACTGCATGGATAGATTTTGACAGTCTTACTTGAAATTCCAAATCCAGCAGGTTAATTGCCGGACAATAGGTAAGAATCGTTTTTCTTACAGAGCAATTGTAAATTGAGGATTCTAAAACACTGAAGTTGTCTGGATGTGTTGTGATGTCAGAATTGCTATAGACAAATCTTTTGACTGTTACAAGACGTTCGCCGTGTGTATGACAGATATTATAATGCTTGTGTCTCCAATAGTATCGACGATAGGGACACGTGGCCCAACAATAAACACAAATTTTATTGGATGTGTATTGTCCTAGATATGCCTCAAAATTCAGTTCCGAATGATCAAATGATCGACGCAAGAGAAATTCCAATGCAATACTACACATTTTCATTTGACGGAAGCATTTTGTATAAACACTGTTTTTTTTACAATCTTTTTCGTTGTCAAGATTATAAGATGTTATACACATTCCTGTGTATATAACACGCAACCATGCTTTAAATTTACTGGAATTATCAAAACCATTGTGGCAACTCAATCTCTCAAGGTAGTCAGGAAATCCCTCGTCCCTAAATTTCTCAGCGGAATATAGCAATTTCATTTATTACCTGCTTTTTAGGACGCACCTCACAATGCGTACAACTTCATATCCTTGGTTACACCAAGGGTTATGTAATCAGCTTGAATAATAGAGTTCTTATTTGCTTGCTGACCAAATCGCCAATCAGAATAAGTAATAAGCTCCTGAAGCTCTAATTTTTCGATGGGCAAGAGAAATGGATTCCTATCATCAGGTATTCCATATTTTTGAATGGCTTCTGAAAACAACCCTAGATCAATATCTTTATTGCCTAAAATCGACAATGCGTATGCATCTCGGAATAAATTCGATGTTGCACGCACGTTACCACTTGTTGCGGCAAATATACGCAACGTAGTTGATTGTTCATGCAATATAATTTTGGTAATTCGATATTTGCCACCTAAGAGTTTCAACAAACGACGGTAGTTATCCCGTGCTTTGTCATCACTAATTTTGTAGGGAGGTATTATGTACCTATATGATATTCGTCCTGCTAACTGTTTGTTGGAGTCAATCAAATAGCGGCTCCATGGCATTCCCATAAAGACAATTGGAATTTTTGCATCTTCAATCAGGTCTTTAAATAGATCAGCGATACCGGTAATGACTTTCGCGCTACGCCTTTCAATGATGACTTGTATTTCGTCTAATATAATTAGCTCAATGTTAGTGGTCCTTAGAAGGATAATTAATCGTTCATACAGTTCTCTCTGATTACGAGCTCCCTGTCCCTGTTGTGGATCCCCAACAGCAACTAATAGACCTCGTAAAAAATCTTTAGGACTAGATATTGATCTAAGTTCGTAATGCAACACAGGAATAACCTGACTACCATTTTCTTCAAAGATAGGATTATTCATGCAATATTTTTTTGCTAACTCACTTTTTCCACTTCCGGATTCACCAGTTAACAATAAGCACGAAGTAGTTCCGAACTGGATTCTTTGTTTTCTCAACAAATCAAACAGATTAAAAATGTTAGTTATAAACGGATTGGTTATAAACGGCTTAGCGATATGTAGGTTTGTCATTGATCAGCGCTCCATCCCCCTAGGTCGATGTCATCCTCCCAGGTTTTTATTGATCTCGAAGTAACTTGTGTACTATCAACACCTAAAACTATAGGATCCACACCAACTTTTTCTGCACGAGCGGCTTTTGACGTCGTTACCTGGTTTTTACTACGAGCATTTCTTGAGTGAAGTTCATCCCTGACTTTGTGAAGTTTTGCTCGAGCTGCCTGTAGATCACTATTATTTTGGAATTTTTCTTTCCCATTTTTTTTTACTTCTGTCCTTATCAAGTTATGCTCATATAACGATAGACCAGAAGCGTACGTAGATTCGTGACATTCAACTTCGAGATAAACATAATTTATCTCGTCAAGAATAAAAATACTTCCAAGATCAAATGGATTATATTTTACTGTTACAAACTTGGGGCCATCTCTTCTAAATAAATCTTTTGTAACCGAACCTCTGTAGTTGAGATCAAATATTCGAATCCCACTCTCAGTCAAAGTACGTTTGTCGGTAGACAAAAGTATTGTTTTCAATTCCGTCTCGTCTTCCGTAGCAACAGGAAATTCTTCTTCTGAAAGCTTCCAAAGTTCATTGGGCGTCATTCCGGATTTTTCTAGTGGCGTATTATGATAAACGCCCGTGAGCCAAGTAATAAAATACCTCTTAAATTCTGAAATAGTAGCTCTCGCTTCCTGACGTGCGTCATAACCATCCCCACAACTTCCTTGCTTTCTGACGACGCCAGGGAAATCGTCTAACACCATTGCATTGAGTATTCCAAAAAACCTTTCAACTCGACTTTTATAATTGGCTCTACGTATTGGGCAATAAAAAAATATTGAACCGATTTCATCCGCAACGGAATTGAAGCTCTTTCCCCAAAACTCATTTCCATTGTCAGTAACAATCAGAGATGGCACACCGTGAGCTGGCCAGGGGTAATCACACCTCCAATGAGCAAGATAATCCCCTTTAGACATAAATCCATTAATACAAGCTATGCATACAGCTGCGTAAGACGCATCCTCAAATGACAACTGAAATCCAAGTACCATATGAGAATAATGATCAATCAAAACTGTGATAGTAGGTCTACCCAAAAGCGTTTTTCTGTCGTCATCAAGTAGATGTACGTCCAATTGAGTATGGTCGATTTCCACTCGCTCTAATACTCTAAACGTTTTTATGCCTATGCCATCTCCAGCCTCTTCAGCTCGATAACTATCTTTTCCTGACCGGGATTTCTTTTTGAATTGGTAAGACGTTTTTTCAACGTGTGCTTTTATAGTCAAATAGCTAGGGATTTTTAATGCCTTGTCGCAGTTTTCCAGATTATGTGCAATTATCGCGTCCTCGACATTTCTAACGATTGAAGCCATCGTTGGCTGACTAGTACGGTAATACCGAAGAGCCGCTTTACGGATAATTTCAATTACAGCCTGATCAATGCGAGGCTGTCGAAAGCCTTTTGACCTATGCCGGGAATACAAGCCTTTAATTCTAAAACCTGCTTCCTCAAAACTTTTGTACCATGCTCTCACAGATTGCCAATGAGGCGCTTTTTCACCACGCTCGTTAGCAACCAATTTAATTGCTTCTACAGAGTTTTCTGTAATTTTTAATATACCTTTATCTCGAAGTTTTTTTATATAGTAATGACGTCGATTCACCTCTTGCTGTTCTTTTTCACTTAATTCAGAAAAGCGTAAATTATGTATGTCTCGAGACTCAGACAGAAAAACTAGATTCTTTGAATTGAGCGCGACTTCAAGATTAGCCTTCCGCAGATCAAAGGCATTTCCATTTGAAATATCAGCAAAAATTACGTCATGTCGCCTTACCTCTCGTATCATCGCTCTGTGGCAGGGGTTTTCATCCTTAAATTCAACAATCGTTCCTTCAATCCATTCGTTAGTCGACATGAAATTCTACCTTTGAAGAAGTAGTTAAAAGTTCGCTTCCGATTTTGAAGTTCAAATACCCAAGGGCTAACCATGTATATACCTCTCGCAGGGAGGCTTTATCTGCCAAGTTGGTGAGTAGAAGACCAAGTGATATGGAGCCTCTGAACATGGCTGCACATTCATACAAATTTGCCATACTCAATGTTGGGCGTTTTCTGTATTGATATAATTTCTTGTAATTTGAAATCAGAGGATGATTGTCGATATCTCCTTCGTTCAGCACCTTAAAGGTGTATCTCGAATTCTCTATTGTTGATTCGATTAGTGCTAACCGCCCTTGAAATCCTGGAGACTGTGTAGTTCTTAATGTTCTCACATCAAATAAACAGGTCTCCTTGTTTTTGTAGTGGACTTCAAAGTCGGGGATAAAACTTCGTTTATCGCCGTTCTCGAGGAAAACAGTGGGTTTAAACAAATAACTAATGACTTGTGGATCAAATTCTAGATGGAGGCAAAAGGAGGACTGAAGAGGCGATTCAACTAGGATGTTTTTCCCGCCATTAGACTTAATAGCGGGAAAACGACTTAGTGTTTTTACAGCAGACTTCCTGACTTTCTTTGCAGAAGATTTCATAAAAGTGGCTACATTGGATGGTACTGATCAAAATATAGTCCACTTTAGAAGCTAATGCTAAATAACCTTATAAGGAATTGATAAATATTTATAATCTTTTGGTTAAATCGACATATCCGCCAAATTACCTTTGTCTTCCAACCAGGTTTTACGATCATTGGCGCGTTTTTTCGCTAACATCATATCCATGATTTGCATGGTCGCTTCAGCATCTTCAATCGTTAATTGCACCAAACGGCGGGTATCTGTCGCCATTGTGGTTTCGCGAAGCTGCAGTGGATTCATCTCACCCAAACCTTTAAAACGCTGCACATTGGGTTTACCTTTTTTATGTTCCGCAGCTATGCGATTGAGAATTCCATTTTTTTCGGCTTCATCCAGGGCGTAATAAACGTCTTTGCCAATATCAATTCGATACAAAGGCGGCATAGCCACATACACATGACCGTTACGTACCAACACCGGAAAATGTTTTACAAATAATGCGCACAACAAAGTCGCAATATGCAAACCATCCGAATCCGCATCCGCAAGAATACAAATTTTGTGATAACGCAATTCACTTAAATCTTCACTGCCGGGGTCCATACCTATAGCGACCGAAATATCGTGCACTTCCTGACTCGCTAAAATTTCGGATGAATCCACTTCCCAGGTGTTCAGAATTTTTCCACGTAAAGGCATGATGGCTTGAAATTCGCGATCACGCGCTTGTTTTGCTGATCCACCCGCCGAATCACCTTCTACTAAAAATAATTCACTGCGTGCAGGGTCGCCGCTGGAACAATCGGCCAATTTACCCGGCAACGCTGGGCCTGCGGTAACACGTTTACGTTCAATTTTTTTACTGGCACGCACACGTTTTTGTGCGTTGCTGATACAAAATTCGGCAAGTTTATCACCATCTTCTGTATGTTGGTTTAACCAAAGCGCAAAGGCATCTTTGGTAATACCCGACACAAATGCAGCGGCTTCACGTGAGGTTAAACGCTCTTTGGTTTGTCCGGAAAATTGTGGATCAGCATGTTTGTACGAGAGCACATAACAACAGGCATTCCATAAATCTTCCGGTGCCAATTTAATTCCGCGTGGGATTAAATTGCGGAATTCACAATAATCACGCAATGCATCCAGCAAACCTGTACGCAATCCATTCACGTGAGTTCCGCCTTGCGCGGTTGGAATCAAGTTGACATAACTTTCCTGAATTAATTCGCCACCCTCAGGCAACCATTGCACTGCCCAGCTCACAGCTTCAGTTTGCCCGCTAAAATCGCCGACAAAAGGTTGTTCAGGTAAAGTCAAAAATTCTTGTGTGGCGCCAGCGAGATAATCTTTTAAACCATCTTCGTAATACCACACATCTTTTTCGCCGGTTTGCTCGTCCAAAAATGAAACAGTTAAACCGGGACACAAAACCGCTTTTGCACGCAACACATGGCGCATGCGCTGAACCGAAAATTTATTGGAATCAAAATATTTTGGATTCGGTAAAAAATAAACACTGGTTCCAGTTTGGCGTTTGGGGCAAGAATCGATAATTTCCAAATCCGTGGCTTTATCTCCATTGGAAAAACCCATTTGGTAGACGTTGCCATCGCGTTTAACAGTCACTACCAATTTTTCAGACAGGGCGTTAACAACCGAAACACCCACGCCGTGCAAACCACCGGAGAATTGGTAATTTTTGTTAGAAAATTTGCCACCGGCGTGCAAGGTACACAAAATTACTTCAACGCCCGGTTTACCTTGTTCAGGATGAATATCCACCGGCATACCACGACCATCATCAATCACTGTGACCGCATGATCTTTATGCAAAATCACATCGATTGTTTTGGCGTGACCGGCAAGCGCTTCGTCAACCGAGTTATCAATAATTTCTTGTGCAAGATGATTCGGACGCGTGGTCTCGGTATACATACCGGGACGCTTTTTTACCGGATCAAGACCCGTGAGTACTTCAATATCTTCTGCGGAGTAATTAGCCATATGGTTTCTTTTTTTGAATGAATTAATTTCTTTTTTAAATTTAATTTAAATCCCTCCCCCCGCCTCCCTTTTTCAAAGGGAGGAGCTAGTCCCTCCCCCTGCCAACGACTGCATGGATGCAGGAAGGTAGGGCAACGCAGGAGCAGTTGCCGAGGGGAGGTTAGGAGGGGGTCTTTGTTTCAAACCACCCAACAATATCTTCAAGATAATTTTCAAATCCCTGAAAAGAGTGATCACCACCCTCTTTTATTGTTTGTTGGCAATGCGCATATTTTTTAACTGCATCGCGATAATCCAAGGTTTCATCACCCGTTTGCACCAACAACCAATAGTTCTCAAATCGCGTTACAGGAAGATCCGCTTCCAGAATTTCATCTATATGCTGCTGTTTCAAATGGTAGCTATCATCCGTGTGATAGGATTTCAGGTCAACACCCAAATATTTCGGCATGAAATTTTGCGGGCTGACCGCAGGATTAATCAATACCGCTGGCAAATTAAATTTCTCAGCCAAATAAGTCGCCCAAAATCCACCCAGAGAACTGCCCACTAAATAAACAGGCCGGCTCGATAATTGCTCAACCAATTGCGTCAAAATGTTTTTGGTTTCGTTTGGATAAGGTGGTAAATGCGGGCAGTAGTAATCAATTTCTGATTTATTTTTCAGCAACCATTTGCGAGTAATTTCTGCTTTGGCAGATAAGGGCGAACTGAGGAAACCGTGGATGTAAATTAAGGATTGCATTACTTAGCAAAATTTCATATCAATAACCCGCCGACTTGTAATCAATCACATAGGATTTATTGGTTACGCGATTAACACCTGTAGTAAAACTGCCATCGGCATTAAGTTCAAACCAGCGGTAACCTGGCATTTTTGTATCAACAGTAAAATTTTTACACAGAGGTTTGAATTGCACACAAGTTGATGGGGTTGCGAAATGTTTTACGTTTTTCCGCACTGATTCAAACTCTTGATGAACATGCCCCCAGGAGATAATTTTCACTTGCGCATAACGATCAATCAGTTCATAAAGTGCGTTGGCATTTCGAACGGTATATTGATCAATCCATTCACTGCCAACATCAATTGGCTGATGATGCAAACACACCATCACAGGTTTATTTTCATGATTGTGTCTTAAAACATAACTCAGAAAATCCAACTCGCTGGCTTCAAGATGCCCATAGACCTGTTCGGGAACACTGGAATCCAACAACACAATCAACCAATTCCCTACAGATACCAAGCGCGATTCTATCGACAGGGCTTGAGTAGAGGCTGACATGATTTCAGAGGAATCGTGATTGCCAGGTAACCAGGCAAGAGGTTGTGAAAAATAACGACGCACCAGCAAATTAAATCGTTTGTAACAATCTATATGCCCTGCACTGGCAACATCACCAGTACAAATTAATTGATCGATGTGGGACTCATTCTGCTGAATCAACTGCAACACATCTTCAAGACTTTGGTCGGTATTCAAACCTAACAAAGTTTCACTCGCGACTGGCCCCAAATGGCAGTCAGTGAACTGAATCACTTTCACGCCAGGGCGAGCATGCTCTGATTTTGAAGGTTTAGATAAAGCATCCATCTTGTTTGTCTAATAAGCGCCTATTCCAAAAGGGATTAAAAGAGGACTAAAACTGCTATCAACGATATACGCTATTTCGAGTTTCTGCCAGTCGGTTTTCTCACAAAGATTGGTTCGTCACAAATTGCAAATCCGCCATTTGCCCCTGGGCAAGACATAGATCCAGCCACTCAGATAAAAACCGGTTTAGTTGTCTTTTTTCGTCTGCCAGGTACATGGCTTTATTGGGATATTCATAACGTGGGCGCAAGCGTCTGTGCCCTTCCCAGGCAAGAACCTCAGCCAATTGAGCATCCTGATAAAGCCTTATTGTAAGTTTGGGGGAAGATAACCAGGGAGATGTATGGAACAAAGGCAGCTGACGCCAGCACAAAGTAGTAGTGTAAGGAGACCGCTCCAAAATGGACAATAACTGTAACCATTGATGCTGGCCACGCTGTATCAGAAACCGATAACTGTCTTCTGAATAGTCGCCGATCAGTTTGATAAGCCGATAATAATTCGCTTCACACTCAGCCATTTGTGCCGGAAAATCGACCTTGTAACGCTCTTTCAGCATTAACCGGGAAAAATCTTCAGACTGTATCGATTTAATCAGCATAAACTCTTATTCAACTATAAGTTCGACGCAAACGATCTCGATTCATTTGCAACCACTGTAAACATATAATCGCCGCCGCATTATTAAATGCTCCGGAATAAAGCGAGCCTAACACATCTTCGGCGGCAAACACATGTACACGAATATCTTCACCTTCATCCGGTACACCATAAACCCCACCCGCTGTTGATAAATCACTCAAACCACAAAACAAATGCAATTTTTCATCTGTTCCGCCCGGGCTGGACAAATAGTTGCAGATATATTCCATAGCATAGGGGCTGATGTTGGCTTCTTCCAGTAATTCGCGACGCGCCACTTCTTCGGGTTGCTCGCCCTCTTCAATCATTCCAGCCACCACTTCATAAAGCCAGGGGCCGTTTTCCTCATTCATGGCGCCTATACGAAATTGTTCTACCATACCGATTTTGTCCGTAATCGGATCATAAAGCACCACCGCCACTGCATTGCCGCGCATAAATAATTCACGCCCAATTTCTTTGCCCCAACCCCCTTCAAATAATTTGTGACGAAGAAAAATTTTATCGACACGAAAAAAACGTTTGTACATATTTTCTTCACGAATAATTTCGACATCGGCGCGAGTGAATTGGGGTTTTGGGAGCATGAA
Source organism: uncultured Cellvibrio sp. (assembly GCA_946481095.1). The sequence goes on along the minus strand of CAMLML010000020.1, from coordinate 38,551 downwards.
TTAATTTCCTGAAATTTGCTTTTTATTTCCCCCCCTTTGAAAAAGGGGGGTTAGGGGGGATTTAAAATCTCGGGAAATTTGAGCATTTTAAATCCCTCCCCCGCCTCCCTTTTTCAAAGGGAGGAGCTATCCCCTCTCCCTCCGGGAGAGGGCCAGGGTGAGGGCCAGGGTGAGGGCCATCAAACCTTGTGATAAATCTCCGACCCCGACTCAACAAATTCTTTCGCTTTTTGTTGCATCTCGGCTTCAACATCAATCATTTTGATAATATCTTTTTCACCAATCACTGATATGTCAGCTCCATGTTGCGCAGCGTAATCGCGAACTTCCTGAGTGATTTTCATCGAGCAAAATTTCGGGCCGCACATTGAGCAAAAGTGCGCAACTTTAGCGGATTCTTTTGGCAAAGTTTCATCGTGGAATGAACGCGCCGTATCGGGATCAAGGCCCAAATTAAATTGATCTTCCCAGCGGAATTCAAAACGTGCTTTGGATAAAGCGTTGTCACGCAATTGCGCACCCGGATGACCTTTTGCCAGATCCGCAGCGTGCGCGGCGATCTTGTAAGTGATGATGCCGTCTTTCACATCTTTTTTATTGGGCAAACCCAAATGCTCTTTCGGTGTGACGTAACACAACATGGCACATCCGTACCAACCGATCATGGCAGCACCAATTCCGGATGTGATGTGATCGTAACCCGGCGCAATGTCAGTGGTTAGCGGGCCGAGTGTATAGAAAGGTGCTTCGTCGCACACTTCCAATTGTTTTTCCATATTTTCTTTGATCATGTGCATAGGCACGTGACCAGGGCCTTCGATCATCACTTGCACATCGTGTTTCCATGCGATTTTGGTTAATTCACCCAGAGTTTCCAATTCACCAAATTGCGCTTCATCATTAGCGTCAGCAATTGAACCGGGGCGCAAACCATCGCCTAATGAAAAACTTACATCGTAAGCTTTCATAATTTCACAAATTTCTTCGAAGTGAGTGTAAAGGAAATTTTCTTTGTGATGAGCCAAACACCATTTGGCCATTATTGAACCACCACGCGATACAATTCCAGTGACGCGTTTTGCAGTGAGCGGAACATAACGCAGCAATACACCGGCGTGAATCGTAAAATAATCTACGCCCTGCTCGGCTTGTTCGATTAGCGTATCGCGGAAAATTTCCCAGGTTAAATCTTCTGCAATACCATTTACTTTTTCGAGCGCTTGATAAATCGGCACAGTGCCAATAGGCACATGCGAATTACGAATGATCCACTCACGAGTTTCATGAATATTTTTACCGGTGGATAAATCCATCACAGTATCAGCACCCCAACGCGCACCCCAGGTGAGTTTTTCTACTTCTTCTTCAATCGATGAGCCCAAGGCAGAGTTACCTATATTGCCGTTAATTTTCACCAGAAAATTACGGCCGATAATCATGGGCTCGACTTCGGGGTGATTGATATTCGCGGGAATAATCGCACGACCGCGTGCAACTTCATCACGAACAAATTCCGGCGTAATTTCATCGGGAATACTCGCACCAAAACTCATACCTTTGTGTTGTTGATCGAGAATGCCTAACTCACGTGCTTGCGCCAGCGCCATATTTTCACGAATCGCGATATATTCCATTTCAGGTGTGATAATGCCTTTTTTCGCGTAATGCATTTGTGACACGTTCATGCCGGATTTGGCGCGGCGCGGTTTGCGTGTGAGATTAAAACGCAAGTGATCCAAACTGGAATCTTGCAAACGTTGATTGGTAAATTCTGAATGACTGTCTTCCAGAATTTCTGTATCACCACGCTCTTCGATCCAGGCAGTGCGAACTTCCGGCAAACCTTTGCGCAAATCGATTTTGATTTTGGGATCAGTGTAAGGACCAGAAGTATCGTAAACACGCACCGCCGGATTTTTTTCACCGCCGAATTCAGTTGGCGTATCCGCCAACTGAATTTCACGCATGGGCACTTGAATATCCGCGCGTGAACCTTGCACATAAATTTTTTGCGATCCGGTAAAAGGTTGAATAGATGCTTGATCCACTTCGGCGGTTTGACTCAGAATTTTTTCGACGCTGGAGTTCATGCTTGTGTCCTCGATTGGAAATCGTTTGCCCTCATCCTAGCCCTCTCCCAGAGGGAGAGGGCTAGGATGAGGGCCTAATAAAACCTAAAAAAATGATGCACCGGCCCACTGCCCTTTCCAATCTGCAATTGATTGGAGGCCGCCAATGCGCCTTGTAAATAATCTTTCGCTTCTTTCACTGCATCCTGCAGCGATAATTTTTTTGCAAGTCCTGCTGCAATGGCTGATGCCAAACTGCATCCGGTTCCGTGAGTGTTTTTGGTGTGCAATCTGGGTGTAGAAAAAACTTCAGTACCAGATTGCGTAATTAATAAATCTGTCGCCTGATCATCAGTGGCGTGACCACCTTTCATCAACACGGCTTTTGCACCCAGCGATAAAATTTTTTCACCTTGCGCTTGCATGGTTTTTTTATCTTTTGCCAAGGGTTGATTCAAGAGTACAGCAGCTTCATGCAAATTGGGTGTAATTAAACTCGCGAGTGGTAATAAATCTTTAATTAAATTTTCTACCGCATCTTCCGTTAACAATCGATCACCACTGGTGGCGACCATTACCGGGTCCAACACAATGGGTATGGATGAATAATGTTTTAAAGATTCAGCAACAGCCAAAATAATATCGGCATTGGCCAACATGCCGGTTTTGATTGCACCGATGTGAATATCGCTGATTACAGATTGAATTTGTTGTTGTACAAATTGCGGTGGCACCGCAAATACACCCTGCACACCTAACGTATTTTGCGCAGTTAAAGATGTAATCGCACTGCAACCGAAAACACCCAAAGCAGAAAAAGTTTTTAAATCTGCCTGAATACCGGCGCCGCCACCGGAATCGCTACCGGCAATGGTCAAGGCTATGGGTGTTACTGCATTTGAAGTCATGAAATTCCGCTGAAAAGAGAGGCGCGGAAAGAGAGGTGCTAATCAGAAGATGAAGAAGCTCTCGTTCCCTACGCCGGTACTAACCGGATCAGGTCTGCGGGTATATCTCAGCCTTCGTTGATTATCGAAAGCACCCCGACAAGAAGCTTGGCAGTCTATTGGAGTTGTCTCACAGAGTAAAGCCAAAACCCCCTCCCCAAGGGGGAGGAGTAAGAGGAATTATTTTTCCTGGGATTTCAACAGGCCCAATTTGCCCGCTAATAAAGCTGTGGTTGGGGCCTGAATTAAAATGGTTCCGAGAATAAAAATAAAAGTGATTGCACCCACAACATCAATGCCCGGTACTTTCATGCCCGCCAAAATACCCACTAATGCTGCGGGGATTACGCCGGTTTCGCGAGTCCAGCTCATAAAGACCAATTCTTTCCAAGTCCACTTGGCACGACGATCCGGGCCTGCGCAAATAAATACCGTCACAGGGCGAGCGATAAAAATGAAAACCACCAACAATGCCAAACCAACGCCCAAATATTCTTTTAACAAATGGAAATCCACTTGTGACCCCAACAGGATGAAAATAAACATGCGCATTAAGAGCGCGGTATTGCCAACATAATCTTCAAGATATTCGTGTTCGTGATCGTCCAGTGGCAAGCCAAAAGTATTCTTATTACCGATCATCACACCGCAAGTAAATACCGCCATAAAACCCGATGCGTGAACATGGTCCGCCAATAAATACACCGTAATCACCGCCAAAATAATTACAAAGGGTGTTACACCACGGAAGATGCCAAAACTGTTGTGCGCCATTAAAAACGCCGCGACATATCCAACCACAGCACCCAACAACAAACCTACACCTGCTTCATAAGCCAATTCACCCAGTGAATGGGTAAGACTAAAACCTCCGCCGGTACCCATCACATAACTCACTACCGCAAAAGTGGCGATTGCACCCATGGCATCGTTCAACGCAGATTCACTCATCACCGTTTGTGACACACGATCTTTAATCGGCACTTGTTTGAAAATCGGTACCAGAGTCGCAGGGTCTGTTGAAGCAGTTAGTGCACCTAAAACCAGCGCAATCGCCAGTGGGATTCCCATCCAGACGGCAGCCGTTGCGGTGATAGCGCCAGTGATCAAAACGCCAATAGTGGCGATGATTGAAAGGCTGATCCAAATTTCTTTTAACACGGCGAAACGCAAAGTCGCCCCGCCTTCAAACAACAAATAACAAGCACCAATAGTGAGAATCAGCTGATTCATAGTGGAGTCGGCGGGCACATGCAAAATGCCGCCGACCGATGGGCCAAGGGCGATACCGATTAATAGAAACAATACTATATCGGGGACTTTGATTTTTTTAGCGAGAACACCACCGAGTAAACCGGTGAATATGATGATGCCGACGTACATCAGATCAAGTTTGGCGATATCGAGGGAAGACATGGTTAATCCACATAAAAAAAGAGGTGCGCCATGCTCAACTTTTTTCAGTCGGAATTTTATAAAATCGCTGTAATTTTTTTACAAAAAAACCGGGATAAACCCGGTTTTTGACAAGATGAGCAGTAAACCTAACCAAAAACAGCATTGGCCAACACATAAGCGACCAAATAACCGGTTGTATAAGCAACAAACACCAGCGGTGTGTAACGTAAGAAAGCACCAAAGGTCAGCCCTTTGACTTTGCTCATGGCGATAATACCCGCTGCAGAACCAATCGCGAGTAATGAACCGCCCACGCCAACACCATAAGTCAAAGCTAACCACTCAGGCGTTTGCAATACAGGTTCGGATTTTAATAAAGCCGCCGTCAAAGGTACGTTATCAATCAAGGCCGAGAACAAACCCATCATGTAGTTAGCGTATTGCGGTGCGGTTTGCGCATAGAAACTGGTGAGCATATCCAGCGTACCAATTTCTTTTAACATGCCGACCAACAATAAAATCCCGAGGAAAAACAAGAGTGTTTCGTATTCGATCTGACGGACATATTCGAGAATTTTAATTTCGTCATCTGCCATGTGCATAAATTGGCCGATCAAAAACATAATCGACAAGCCAACCAAAAAGGTCAGCACCGGCGGCACGTGAAAGAAAAAGTTAAACAGCATGGTACAGGCGATAGTGCTGAAAAAGGTCCCCACAATTGCCCAATCCATGCCGGTAAATACCTTGGTGGATTTTTCGGTCGCCACCTGGCCGGATACACCGGGGAACATCAACATGGCCAATACCATCACGCCCGCAATTGCCGGTATCCAGAGCAACAACAATTGCGGCATGGTGACATTGCCGGAAAGGAAGATCATCAAGGTGGTCACGTCACCCGTGATCAGGGCAACACCACCCGAGTTGACGGCAAACACCACCAACACCGCCAATTTGATTCGCGTGCGTTGATCAACATCAAACGCATGCACCAGTCCCAGTGTCACCAAAGTTGCGGTTACGTTGTCGCACACCATCGAAAGCGTCATGGCAAATAAAGCAACCAGCAACATTAAACTGCGCTTGGTCATCTGCGCAGGACAAGCTTTTTGCACCACGGCTTGGACTATGCCTTTGGCGTTGAGATAAGCCACGAAGGTCATAGTCGCCATTAAAAATAACCAGAGGGTCGCGATTTCGAGCAAATTGTGATCAAGCTTTTCCAATATATGTTCTTGTTTGGCTTCCGATCCGGCAAACATAAACATCACCAGCCAGGATAAGCTCCCGAAAAATAGTGTGGTTTTCGCTTTATTAATGTGAATAACCTCTTCAAACACCACGCCCAAAAGCGCCAATATCGCAAAGGCAATCAAGATGTAACTCAGGAATTCCGGCATATGTCTCTCACTGTAAATTGTCGGGTGCAGCTTTATTTTTTCATTTGCAAGAGCCGAAAAGATAAATTTGCGTTAAAAATAGGGGCGCGCATCATAAAAGCTGCGTCGAAATGAAGCAAATAATCTGATCTTTGTATGTGATTAACAAACAACCATAGAGCAAAGCAAACTAACTGCCAGTTTTTGACAAAAGCTGGCATCAAAATAAGAAAACTTGGGGAAATTTGAATCCAAAAAGAGTTTTGTGTCGTCTATCCATTGACTGACTTTTGTGAGTACAAAGTTTAACTAAAGAATCGTAAACAAAATGGTGATACTTACATTTGTAACTTTCCACTGAAACCTTCGGGTTGATAACCTTTGCTCGACCTTAATTCAGGCAACCGCTACACTCCCTGCCTTATCTTTGATGTGCTTAACAGGATCTTGATATGAAGAAAACCAAACTCAGCTTGCTAATTGGCCTGATGACTTTGTTGCCATTAACAACTCAAGCCAACAGTTTGCTCGATGTCTATGAGTTAGCTCTGAAAAATGATGCGCAATTAAAAGCTGATAAAGCCCGTTATGATGCGGACAAGGAATACCAGACTCTCAATCGCGCCAGTTTGCTACCACAAATTAATGCCAGCGCTTCCATCGGCAAAACAGATGAAGAAACAACCAACAATCTGACTAACACCACTCTCAAGACTGATTCAGACAGCCAGGGTTGGGATGTTTCCCTGAATCAAAAATTATTTGATATGTCCGCTTGGTACACCTACAAACAAGGTAAAAAACTGAGCGAGCAAGCTGAAGCACAATTCGGCGCTGATCAACAAAGTTTAATTGTTCGTGTTGCGAGCGCTTATTTCGATGTGTTGCGCAATGTTGATATTTTGGAAGCGAGTCTTGCGGAAGAAAAAGCCCTGGCAAAACAATTGGAACAAACCAAACAACGTTTTGATGTCGGCCTGACTGCCATTACCGAAGTTCACGAAGCACAAGCGGCTTATGACAGTGCAATAGCAGCCAAACTGGAGGCTCTGGGAAATTTAAGTATCAGTTATGAAGCATTGGAAGTTTTAACTGGCCAACCCGAAGATCAGGTTGCACCTCTAATGACAAATTTTCCGGTAGTCGAACCAACGCCCAGTAATCGTGCTGATTGGGTTGAATTTGCATTGAAAAATAACTACGGGCTAAAAGCATCGCGTTTAAATGCAGATGCTCAACTGGACAGAGCAAAATCTGCAAAATCCAGACATTTACCAACACTAGGCGCTTCTGTTTCCTACGGTGATTCCAGTGGTGATGGGATTAGTCGAGGTAATAATTTTGATGAAGAAACCGATGGTACAACGATTGGTGTTCGTTTGGATGTACCCATTTATGCTGGCGGTGGAACATCAGCAGGCAGTCGTCAAGCCTATGCGCTTTACACTCAAGCACAGGAAACTTACAACAAAACACAACGCGATGTGATTCAAGGTGCGCGTGCATCTCACTTGTCAGTTGAAACCGGTGTTGCGCGAGTACAAGCGCGCAAGCAAGCGATTGTTTCCAGTCAATCTGCATTGGAAGCAACGCAATCCGGTTATGAAGTGGGTACACGTAATTTGGTTGAAGTCTTGTTGGCGCAACGCAATTTGTATCAAGCACGCCGCAATTATTCCGATGCACTTTACGATTATGTAATCGACACCATCAAATTGCGCGAAGTGGCCGGCATGTTAACGCCTGCTGATGTGCAAGAAATTGATAAGTGGTTGATGAAAGACAGACAAGTTAGTCGTTCGCAATACGAGTGATTCTGCTCACCCTCTCCCCCCCGCCCTCTCCATCAAGGTAGAGGGTTAGGGGGCAGATAAAAATCTTTCAATAATTTCCAAAGTTTTCTGCAAAGCCCCGCGATTATTCACCACCACTTGATAGGCTGCTTGTCCGCGTTTATTTCGCAAATCTTCATCACTTAATAAATGAATCCATTCATTCGCTAATTCATCCGAACTCTTAGCCACAACCAAGGCATTTGCATTTTGCATTAAAGTTGAGACTTCCGAAAAATTAAATAAATATTCACCGCTTTGTAATGGTAAAGACCAGGCCGCAGGCTCAATAAAGTTATGCCCGCCCCGCTCCACCAAACTGCCGCCGACGAATGCAATCTGACTTACACCGTACAACAACATGAGTTCGCCCATAGTATCGCCGAGCAGCACATCGGCATCAGTCAGTGATTCGGCTCGACTGCGTCGTATCATTTTCCAACCGGATTGTTGGATTAACTGCGCAACCGAATCAAAACGTTCAGGATGACGAGGTACCAAAATTAAACGAGCTGATTTACAAAAGGGATTATTCGCTGCGCGCACTTTTGAAAAGGCATCCAGAATAATTTCATCTTCACCCTGATGAGTGCTGGCAGCAATAATAACCAATCGCTGCTGCGAAATATCCCAATCCAATTTGAGCTGATGGGATTTTTGCTGTAATTGTTCATCAAGACTAATATCAAATTTAATATTACCGGTGATCTGTGTTTTTTCTGGTGTAAGCCCCAATGCATAAAAACGCTCAGCGTCATTTGCCTGTTGCACCAAAGCAAAAGTTAAATCCTGCAACATAGGTCTGGTCAAACCAGAAAAACGCGCATATCCCCTCGCTGATTTTTCAGATAAACGCGCATTAACCAAAATAGAAGGAATAGCATTGTTTTTACACGTGGCCAATGTGTTCGGCCACAGCTCGGTTTCCATGATAATTAACATGACGGGTTTTATTCGATGAATAAAACGGGCAACAGAACCGGGTAAATCATAAGGGGCATAAGAGTGTTGCACTGAATCAGCCAAAGTTGCTAACACACGTTCTGAACCGGTAACTGTCGTTGTAGTTACCCAAATTTGATATTGTGGTTTTTTTTGTAATTCACGAATTAATGGTAATGCGCCCAGAAATTCACCGACAGAAACTGTGTGGATCCAGATAATTTTTTTATCATTGGCAAGTTTTGCTACAAATCCAAAACGTTCCAGCCAACGTCTGGCATATCCCGGCACAGAAAAAGAGCGCCAATATAAACGCAACAACACAAAAGGAATGACGCAATAAAAGAATAGATTGTAAATAAGGCGCATAAAGAAACGGCTTCGATTGAGTTGGCCGCCAGAATAACATACTGCAAAATAGGGCTATTAAAAAATCATGGTATTAATTATTTATGTGTAATGCCCTGTGCAATTCGCTGTGCTGTGACAACAGGAATTTCGCCCACTACCGTGATGCGAAAAACCTGCCCCTGAAATTCAATTCCGGTCATCATTGCCAGTGTTGCGCCACGTTGGGCAACACCTTCCGGAATAGTTTTGGCCGCTGGTTCAATAAATACTGAAAAAGTGGCAAGCCCATCGGTAAACATCAACATTTCGAGATTTTCCCTTGGCTGCCCCTCACCCGCAAAAGTAAAACCACTGGGGACCCAGGCAAGCTGCCAATTAACCGGTTGTTGCTGGGCAACACAATTGGATTTAACAGGTAAGGTCTTATGAATTGTCGCGGGCGGAATATTGGCAATCCGGGTCAGATCCGGATTTAAATTCAATTCCATAAATTGGTAGCGTTCCATTGCATGTGCTTTTTCATCAACCAGCCAGACTTTCAAAATTAATCCGGTCTCATCATCAATACTGAAAAAATAGGAATAACGAAATTGATCTTTTGGCACTGCGAGCAACACTGTTGCCACACGGCCTGCAATACGCTCCTTATCACGTAATTCAAAGTGATAATCCGTCATTTGACTGACAACATCATTTATTGCTGTCATTTTTCCTTGCCTGAGTTTGTCGCCTATGGACTCACAATCACCGATTGCACCTTTACGTGAAATTTCGCGCTCGGGACCATTCAGGTGCTGCAGACGATCATAGCTCATCTCACCGTCATGCCAATGCAAAACGCGGAATGTCTGCAAGCCGGGATTATCTTTGTGTTGATAAGTAAATATACCTTCGTAATTTATTTCACGAGGTTTTTCAGACATTTTTTTTAGCAAATCAGCGACGGAAGGATCCAGAGCAGCAGGCTGGGCAATAACCGCCGTTGAAAAACAAACGATTATTGCAAGAAGAAACAATCTGGACATAAAAACGACTTACTCATCCTCAATCAAAATGACACGGGTAAAGGGCAAAACACCCTGACCTGAGTTACGGGCAGCATTATCGGAATGCACTTCCATCAGTTCATTTACATAACTGCTCACTTCATCAGTATTAACCGGTTGGGCTGATTGCCTTGGAACAAAAACAATCCGACGATTCTGATGAGGACGGGACTCAAATCCGCTTTGCACGGCAACAGTACGGGCAGTTAATTCGGGCGCATTGATACCTGAAGGTAAATTAACCGCAGGTTGATCCTGAACCAAAGGAAGATTTTTTTCACTGCTGGCAACTATTTCGTTGGTTGTACCGGTTTGGGATTGCATTTGTTGTACACCCACAATCAACGCCCCGGCTACCGAGGCTGCAATTGCAACGCGCCCCAGATTAGCCCACCAATTGCCTACTGCCGCAACTTTACTGTTAGCACCACTGGTCTGTGCAAATGTCAAAGCGTCTTCAGCTGCTATAGCGGCACTGATGCGCGAGGCAAAATCAGACGGAGCCAAATGGGTGAGATCTTTTTTCAATACAGCCCGGGCAAGATGGTAACGATTCCAGACGGCTTTCAATTCCGCATCTTCACTGCTTGCTTTCAATATACGCTGTAATTCCAATTCCGATATCTGACTATCCATCAGTGCCGAAACTGACTCTGCCAAATGAGAAGATGTATGTTGATCGTTCATGCAATTGCTCGCTATCTGTATTTACAATGTCAATATCATTATTTGCAGTTGTGAATCAAAGCTAAATATAGTCTGTTACCTCTGACTTGCCCCGGGTAATTTAGTTCAGGCGACTCAGGCAAAATCTTCAGTCAAGGGTTTGATATGTTTATCAATTGCTTCCCGCGCCCTGAATATCCTTGACCTGACTGTACCTACGGGACAATTCATTACTATGGCAATTTCCTCATAACTCAAACCATCCAATTCCCGCAAGGTAATTGCAGTTCGTAAATCTGCCGGTAAATTGCTAAAAGCCTGCTCTATCTCACGCTGCAACTCATCGCGCAAAAAGTTGTGTTCCGGTGTATTCATTTCACGCATGGCATCACTGCCAGAAAAAAACTCGGCGTCCTCAAGTTCTACATCACTGGATGGCGGACGACGATTTCGTGCAACCAGATAATTTTTTGCAGTATTAATAGCAATGCGATAAATCCAGGTATAAAACGCACTGTCGCCACGAAAGTTAGGCAATGCCCTGTATGCTTTGATAAACGCATCCTGAGCAACATCCTGAGCTTCTGCTGCGTCACGCACGAAACGATTGACTACTGCAAGCACGCGGTGCTGATATTTTATGACCAATAAATCAAAAGCTCGTTTGTCGCCTTTTTGTACTCTTTCAACCAAGGCACGATCAACATCCGCTTCCGGTGATGATTCAAAAACAGGCGCTACAGGCGCAGTCATGCATTTAACTCCCAAAGCTCCGTAAACGGCTGGAGCCAGGCCAAATTATTAAACTGCTCTAAAGACAGAAAGCATTTAAAAAAGTTCAAGACAATAATTCCTGATATTCAGAATGATTAATTGAAGTGTGATGACAATAGTAGAAATCATTCGTTTATGCCACGGCTTTTTATATACTGCGTGCAAATCCTTTTTAACAGGAAAAACTGATGACACTGCATCACCAATACGACGTTTTGGTAATTGGCTCCGGCGCTGCCGGATTAACCCTCGCCCTTTCACTTTCCAAACAAGCAAATGTTGCGGTATTAAGTAAAAATACCCTGACCGAAGGATCAACCTGGCATGCCCAGGGCGGCATTGCCGCTGTGCTGGATGATCAGGATTCAATCGATGCCCATGTTGCTGATACATTGATTGCCGGCGCAGGACTTTGCCACGAAGATGCAGTGCGTTTTACCGTAGAGCGCAGTAAATCAGCGATTCGTTGGTTAATTGAACAAGGCGTCAATTTCACCAAAGAACAGGACAGTAGCGATTACCATTTGACCAAAGAAGGTGGCCACAGTCATCGTCGAATAATTCATAGCGCCGATGCAACGGGACAAGCCGTGCACTCCACATTAATAGATCAGGTCAAACAACAACGCGGTGTCGATCTTTACGAACATCACATCGCAGTCAACCTGATATCACAGGCTGATACCGATTCATCCCGCCTGCGTTGTACAGGTGCATATGTTTTGGATACCAAGGAAGACAAAGTCAAAGTTTTTCAAGCAAAGGTTGTTGTGCTTGCGACCGGTGGTGCGAGTAAAGTTTATTTGTATAGCAGCAATCCCGATAGTGCGAGCGGCGATGGTATTGCAATGGCATGGCGCGCCGGATGTCGTATCGCCAATATGGAATTTAATCAATTTCATCCTACTTGTTTGTATCATCCCAATGCCAAAAACTTTTTAATTACCGAAGCCTTACGTGGTGAAGGTGCTTACTTGCGATTGCCCAACGGTGAACGCTTTATGACACGCTTTGATGAACGCGCTGAATTGGCTCCGCGCGATATTGTTGCCCGCGCAATTGACCATGAAATAAAACGACTGGGTTGCGATTGTTTGTATCTGGATATCAGCCACAAAAGCGAAGATTTTATCAGCGAACATTTTCCCACTGTCAAAGCACGCTGTTTGGAATTTGGAATTGATATCACCAAACAAGCCATCCCGGTTGTACCTGCTGCACATTACACTTGCGGCGGAGTTCTGGTTGATAAAAAAGGTCACACCGATTTATTAAACTTATATGCAATCGGCGAAACCTCTTTCACCGGATTACACGGCGCCAACCGCATGGCCAGTAACTCATTATTGGAATGTATTGTCTACGCACAATCTGCTGCAGAAGATATTTTATCCAGATTAAATAACATCAACACGCCGGATACTTCTCGCCCGTGGGATGCGTCACGTGTTCGCAATTCAGATGAAGACGTTGTCATCTCACACAACTGGGATGAATTACGTCGGTTTATGTGGGACTACGTTGGAATTGTACGCACTCACAAACGACTTGAACGCGCCACTCACAGAATTAAATTGCTACAAAAAGAAATCGCCGAGTATTACAGCAATTACAAAGTCAGCAGTGATTTAATTGAATTAAGAAATCTGGCAACAGTTGCCGAATTAATTATTCGCTCCGCACACGAAAGAAAAGAAAGTCGCGGATTACACTATTCATTGGATTATCCGAACAAATCACCGGTTGCAAGAGACACTGTATTGGTACCAACCAATTATGCAGCTCAGGATGTGATTGTGAGCAAGGGAATCAATTAAAAACGATTATTTTCACCTCTTAATTGCTCTTAATTTACCCTTAAGTATTTATTTTTAATCTGCACCCTGAGAAATCCCAAATCTAAGGGTGCAGTTATGAAAGACCTTTCCACCATATTAACCGAATCTCCCCAAACTCCTTGGCATATGCCACGTTTGCCCAAAATCAGCATTCCACGTTTTGGTTTGCAAACGCCTGATTCTTCTGAAAGAGCTGCAGTTCAAAGCTATATTCAAAATCGATTTGCTGAAGTACACCAGGCTAATGTCAGCCATTTTTTACCTAATATCATCAGCTTGCGCTGTGGTGGCGAATATTCTGCAGCGGTAGGTTTGGCACCTGCGAGCGGTGGAAAATTATTTGCAGAACAATATCTTGATGCACCTATAGAAAAAATCGTCAGCGACAAGCTGGAACTCACTGTGGTACGCAATCAAATTATTGAAATCGGCAATCTGGTTTCCACCTGGAAAGGCAGCAGCTTGTTGTTATTTATTGTGATAGGCGAAGTCATGGAACGTTTGGGTTATCACTACGTAATGTTTACCGGTACTCGCGAAGTAAAAGCACTGCTGGCGCGTTTGCGTTATTCACCAATTATATTGGCCGATGCAGATCCGAGCTTGTTACCTGATGGTGGTGCCAGTTGGGGAGGTTATTACAAGAATCAACCGCAAGTCATGTTTGGCGATAACCGCCCCGCCATGGCAGCGGCGCGAAAAAATCCTATGTATCGTGCAACAGTTGCTGCTATCAGTCGCTCAATCGAAAAAATTTGTAACGAATTTCGCGCGGCTAATCCTGGTTTGAATCTACCAGGAGAGCAAGCATGAACAAGATTCTGAATGCTATTCATAATCACGCCATTCAAACACCTGACAAAATTGCATTGATTGGTGAGAAAACCCAATTGACTTATACGCAAGTTGCCGCACAGATAAATTTTTTATCCAATTGGTTACGCGAGCAAAAAATAAGTCGTTTGGGTTTGTGGGGTGAAAATTCTGTTGAGTGGATTATTGCGGATCTTGCTGCCTGGCAAGCCAATATCATCCTGATTCCCCTGCCCCGTTTTTTCTCAACGACTCAATTACAACATGTGATAAAGGAGACTCAGTTACAGCATTTGTTGGTATGCGGAGAGATAGACCCAATCACATCAGTTAATTCAAGAATTCATTCACCGATTGCGCATATTTTTCTTGATCAATTAAATGTAAAACAGACTACGCATCAATCGGATATAACATCCATTGCGAAAATTACCTTTACATCAGGAACCACGGGCACTCCAAAAGGCGTGTGTCTATCTACGACAGTTCTGGAAAAGGTGACTCAAGCGCTGGCAGACAGAATTTATTCAACACCGGCAGCAGAAACTGAAATTAATCTGCATTTGAATTTATTACCACTAAGCACCTTACTTGAAAATATCGCCGGTGTTTATGTACCACTTTACCTTGGTAAAACTATTGTGGTACTGGCAGGTTCAACTCTGGGTTTGACTGGTAGCTCACAATTATCCTTGCCAACACTGTTGCAAACTTTGCATCAGTATCAACCCAACAGTTTGATTTTGTTGCCACAAATTTTGCAAGGTTTAGTCGCTGCAAAAACAAAAGGGTTACCTCAATCATTACGATTTATTGCAGTCGGTGGAGCGCGCACGCCAGCTTTGCTCATTGAACAAGCCAGATCATTGGGCATTCCTGTTTATGAAGGCTATGGATTATCAGAGTGCGCTTCAGTTGTGAGTTTAAATTCACCTGTTAACAACAAAATTGGCAGCGTTGGCAAACCACTGAATCATCTTGACATCAAAATTGATGATGGTTTGATAAAAGTACGCGGCAATACCTTCACTCAATATCTAGGCCAACAAATTCAGCAACAGGATGAATGGTTGGACACAGGTGATTTGGGCTACCTGGATGATGAGGGATATTTATTTATCACCGGCCGCAAAAAAAATCTGTTAATCAGCAGTTTCGGACGTAACATTTCGCCTGAATGGATTGAATCTGAATTATCACTCTGCCCATCAATTGCACAAGTGATGGTAGTCGGTGATAGCCAGGCATTTTGCAGCGCAATATTGGTACCCAGATCTTTTGATATTGATGCCAGACAAATCGCCGCTGAAATCAGTCAAGTCAATCAACATCTACCCGATTACGCACGCGTGCAAAAATTTTTCATTGCTGAACCCTTTAGCAGCCAAAACCAATTGTTAACTGACAATGGCCGTTTACGTCGTGAAGCCATTTTGACGCGTTACCAATTCAGAATGAATGCACTTTATCCCACAGACTCAACCAGCATTACTGCAGGAGTTATCTATGACATTCTTTAATCGTTTACAACAAGAAACCCAAACTGAACGCAATTATTTATTGAGCGCACCACTGATCCAACGTTGCATGAGTGTTGGTCAATTCAGTTTACAAGAATATATCGAATTTTTAACCCAGGCTTATCATCACGTTAAACATACTGTGCCTTTATTGATGGCCGTGGGCAGTCGCTTGCCATCAGAAAAAGAACATTATCGTGAAGCGATTGCTGAATACATTGAGGAAGAATTAGGCCATCAGGAATGGATACTGAATGATATTGCCGCATCTGGTGTTGATAAAGAATTCATTCGTAACGGCCGCCCTAATTCTGCAACCGAATTAATGGTGGCTTACGCTTACGACACCGTCATGCGTAATAACCCTATGGCATTTTTCGGCATGGTGTTTGTGTTGGAAGGCACCAGTATTAATTTAGCAAGCCAGGCGGCAGATATTATTCAACAACATTTAGATTTGCCGAATAAAGCATTTTCTTATTTGCGCTCACACGGCAGCCTTGATCAGGAACATATGGTGTTCTTTGAAAAATTAATGAATGGTTTGACTGAACAAAAAGACCAAGACGACATAGTGCATGCCGCCAAAATGTTTTTCACACTCTACGGCAATATTTTTCGCTCAATTGAACAAACACAATTGGCAAAAGCGGCGTAATTAATTTAATTCCGAAACTGCTCATTCTGGTAAGGAGCTGAAGATGAAACTCAAAGGCAAACTGATTCTGTTAACCGGCGCAACGGGCGGTATAGGTCAGGCGATTGCACAACAATTGGCTGAACAGGGTGCGAGGCTGATTTTAGTTGGCCGATTCAATCAACACTTGCAATCAATAGCACGCATACTCAATATTTATGTGAATGGTGGCTTTGTTTTACAAGCGGATATCAGCCAGCATGCGGGTCGAGAAACTATTCGCACTGCGTTATTGGCCATGCAAGAACCCCTGGATGTGTTAATCAATTGTGCCGGTGTAAATTTATTTGGCATGCTGGAAGATAATGATCCTGAAGCTATTGAACAACTCATCAATACCAATGTGACTGCCAATATTTTATTAACACGTTTAACTCTACCCTTTTTAAATAAAAAATCCGGGCGCATTATCAATATAGGTTCCAGTTTTGGCAGTCTCGGTTATCCCGGATTCAGTGTCTACTGTGCCAGCAAATTTGCCTTGCGTGGTTTTACTGAAGCCCTTCGCCGCGAACTCAGCGACAGTCAAATTCAAATTGCGCATTTAGCACCACGTGCAACCAATACCAGTCTCAATTCTGACGCCGTTTGTGCCATGAATCGCGAACTGGGTAATACGATAGATGAACCGGAGTTAGTTGCCGCACAAGTAAACGCCATGTTATCGGCGAAGCACATGCGTGATCGTAATATGGGCTGGCCCGAAAAATTATTTTTACGAATCAACAGTATTTTTCCACGCATTATCGACCAAGCCCTGGGCAAACAGTTGAATGTAATTCGTCGTTATGCACAACCTCTGCTCAAGTAAATCCCTGTTTATGCCAGACCTGAAAATTGGAGATGAGATTATGAAAACTTTAGTAAAATTAATTGTGATTATGACATTCAGTTTGTTCACATCAATTTGTATTGCCGACCCGACATCTGACCTGCAATCACTGCAAACTCGCTGGGCAGAAATCAAATATCAATTGCCGACTGCTGAACAGGAAAAAGCCTTTGAGTCGCTGGTGGTTCAAGCAGAAAGCTTAACGGCAACACACAAAACCGCGCCCTTTTTAATTTGGGAAGGTATTATTCGCTCTACTTATGCTGGAGCTAAAGGTGGGCTGGGTGCATTGGATCAAGTTAAACAGGCGAGAAAATTGTTTGAGCGTGCAATCAAACTTGATCCAGCCGCTATGGATGGGTCAGCTTACACCAGCCTGGGCTCACTTTATTATCAAGTACCCGGATGGCCGGTGGGTTTTGGTGATGATGACAAAGCCAAAGAAATGTTGTTAAAAGGTTTGAACTATAATCCTGATGGCATAGACTCCAATTATTTCTACGGCGATTATCTGTTGGAGCAAAAAGAATATCAGCAAGCAGTCGCCGCGTTTGAAAAAGCATTACAGGCGGCGCCACGCCCAGGTCGCGAATCTGCTGATGCCGGTCGTCAAGATGAAATCCAAACGGCACTGGCAAAAGCGAAAAAACATTTATAACGGAAAACCAAATGCAAATATTATTGGTTGAAGATGACACCCTGCTCGCGGAAGGTATAGTTGGCGCCTTATCACGTGCAGGTTTTGCAGTAAATTGGTTGGAAACTGGCAAGGCAGCGGCTGCACAAGTTGTCGCAGAACCGCCGGATATTTTATTACTGGATTTGGGTTTACCTGATATGGATGGTATCGATATTTTAAAATTGGTGCGCCACAAAAAATTACCCACGCAAGTATTAATTCTTACCGCTCGCGATAGCACTGATGCCAAAGTGATTGGTCTGGATTCAGGTGCTGATGATTATCTCACCAAGCCTTTTGCTGTCGATGAATTACTGGCACGTTTACGTGTATTGGAACGTCGATTGGGCAACGCGTCATCATCCATGATTACCATTGGATCTTTAAGTTTGAATACCAATCAGCATCAAGTGTTGCTGGATGGCGCAGAACTGAATTTATCTCGCCGCGAATATATGTTGTTAAAGGCCTTGGTAGAAAATGTGGGCGTGATTCAAACACGTGAAGGTTTGGAATCCAAACTCTATTCCTGGGACGACGATATTGCCAGCAATGCGGTTGAAGTTCATATTCATAATTTACGAAAAAAATTACCGGCGAATTTTATTAAAACCTTGCGGGGTATTGGTTATATGGTGCCTCGCCCATGAAATCCATTCGTGGATTTTTAATTATTATTTTATTGGCGACAGTGACACTCGCCAATTTTGTTGCGGCACTGCGCGGTTATCTGGGCAGTATGGAAGAAGCCGAACGTCTATTTAACCAGCGAATGTTACAGCAAGTAAATTTACTGAATTACACATTACCCCAAATCACTCAGGAAATAAGTTCAAGAGAAAATTCGCTGGTATTTCCAACCCTGGAATCCGACTCAGAAAGTTCACTGGAATTCCAGTGGGTATCCGCCGATGGGAAAGTTTTAGCACGCTCCTCTGCCATGCCGGAACAACTGGTAACACCCCTACCCCTCGAAGAAGGTTTTCGATTTATCAATATCAATCAATATCGATGGCACACATTAGTCGCCCAAAGCGCTGACAAAAAAAGTTGGTTTATTGTGGCCGAGCGCGACGACCAACGTTATCGCCTGGCAGAGCTGATGATTTTGCAAGCCGTATATCCCATGCTGTTAACAATCCCAATTATTGGTTTGATTATTTGGTGGGTATTGGGTGTTGGATTAAAACCCATCAAGCAACTTGCAAAAGAGCTACATGTTCGCGAAGCCACAGATCTGTACGCTATTGATCAGCAAAATATGCCTGCCGAATTGATTCCGCTTGCTCAATCCGCCAATGATTTATTGCGACGACTTGAAGCCTCTTTCACACGTGAAAAACATTTTTCCGGCGATGCTGCCCATGAACTGCGCACCCCTATAGCAGCGTTGAAAATACATTGCGAAAATTTGTTACAGGATTTGCAACCGGCACCTGCGTCAGTATTAAAACTGCAAGCGGGCATTGAACGAATGAGTTATTTGGTTGAACAAATTTTATTATTAAACCGCACCGCACCCGATCACTTCATGGGGAAATTTGAACCAGTCAATTTAACCCGGTTAGTGAAACAAGCGATTGTTGATCAAAGCGATGCTTTGGAGTTAAAACATCATCAAATTGAATTCGAAGGTGATGAAAGCTGGGTCATTGGCGATAGTTCAGCACTGACAATTCTGATCAATAATTTATTAGGCAACGCTATTAAATACACACCCGATTCCGGAAAAATTGCGATTAACACCTGGCATCGAGGTCGGCAAGTGGTACTGGAAGTGATGGACAACGGCCCGGGTATTCCTGACAACCAGTATGACCGTGTTTTTGACCGTTTTTATCGATTGGGTGGCGACAGACATAATTCAAAAACACCGGGATGTGGCCTGGGTTTATCCATAGTGAAACAAGTTGTGGATCTGCATCAGGCACAAATCCGCTTAACCGCATCGCGTTATGAAACTGGATTATTAGTGATGATAACTTTCGCTGCCTGCACAACTCATGATGACAAAAACAAAACCAATTACAACTCATTATCCGAACACAAGGTTGCCCGCAATGAAATGGATAATTAAACAATCGTTATTGATCAGCCTGATAATTTCCAGTTTTGCACAAGCAGAAGTTCCTGTATTCACCATTGAAATTCGTGATCATTTGTTTTTTCCTTCGGAGCTGGTGATTCCGGCTAACACCAAAGTGAAATTACTGGTGATCAATCAGGACCCAACGCCGGAAGAATTTGAAAGCTACGAGTTGAATCGTGAAAAAGTTATTATGGGCGGCGCCAAGGCCATTATTTTTATTGGCCCATTGGCACCCGGACAATATCCATTTTTTGGTGAATTCAATCCAAAAACTGCACAAGGTTTGATTCGGGTGGAGAACTGATATGCTCGACGCAGTATTATTAGTATTACGGGAAGTATTGGAAGCAGCACTGATTATCAGTTTACTGCTCGCACTCAGCTATCAATTTCAATTGCGATTTGGCTGGAGCCTTTACGCAATTGTTTTTGGTATAGCGGGCTCATGGTTATTGGCAGATTATGCCTATGAAATTTCTGATGCATTTGAAGGAACAGGTCAGGAATTGCTTAACGCTGTTCTTTATTCTGTGGTAGTGATTTGTGTCGTGATCTTATCAGTTTTGATTTTATCCGCGACAAGTAAAACCAATTCTATTTCAAACACTCCATCACAAAAAACTTCATATTATTCTCAAAACAAACCTCTTATTTACAGCTTGTTTATTGTCATAGTGAGCTTGTCCTTAGCCCGGGAAGGTTCTGAAATCTGGATTTATCTGTCAGGTTTTACACAGCAACCCCAATTAATTGCTTCTGCATTGATAGGTGCCGCTATTGGCACCGGCATAGGCATGAGCCTGGGTGCCATTACTTATTATTTATTCAGCTTTATGTCGAAGCGTTTATTTATTCCGATATTTTTAATCGTGATCAGTTTGCTGGCTGGCGGTTTGTCCATGCAAATCGCCAAACAATTAATGCAAATTGGTTTGCTCGATTCAGGAACTCCTTTGTGGGACAGTTCATTTCTGGTTAACGAACATTCCTGGGCAGGAGAATTGTTGTATGCACTGTTAGGATACGATTCGCGCCCTGCCCCGGTTCAAGGAATTTTTTACGGGCTTACCCTCACACCGATTATTGCTGCCTGCATTTTCTACTACCTGCGTGCACACGCCAAAAATGGAGCCCGGCATCATGAATAAATATTGGATGATTTTTTTCTTGATCGGTATTGGATTTTCCAGCTTGCCAACATTGGCAGATATTGGGCGTGTTTATCATCCTTATGTCGAACAACAGGAACGCGAATTGGAATATGGATTTACGCTTCGCGATTTCAATGGTGAACGCGAACTGCTCAATCGTCTGGGTGCTGGTTATGCATGGAATGATCGTATTTTCACAGAAATCTATTTGCTGGCCGAATCAATGACCCACGAAGAAGCACAGGTCAATGCTTACGAAATTGAAATGAAATGGCAACTTACCGAACAAGGCGAATACTGGGCCGATTGGGGACTGTTATTTGAATACGAAACCGCAAAAGATATCGACAGCCATGAATGGGCTGCAGGAATTCTGTGGGAAAAAGAAATTCACCAAAATTGGATTACAACGGCCAATGCGATGTTAGGTTACGAATATGGCAGGGATATTACCAATGAACTCGAAACACTCTTACGTGGGCAATTACGCTACCGACATAGCAGCAAATTCGAACCTGCGTTCGAATTTTATCTTGACGATCAAGATAAAGCCGCAGGACCCGCCTTGACCGGCAGAATTAAATTATCAGGCTGCAAACAATTGGTATGGGAATTAGGTTTGATGTTTGGCCTGGATTCAAAAACACCCGACAACAATTTACGCGGTGGACTTGAGTTCGAGTTTTAATCAGGGATTCATTATCGGCGGCAACTCCGAAACTATATCGTTGGACGACACTTTGGTACGCGCTTTCTCACTCAGGTTTTGAATATTGTTAATCACGTCTTTTGCTAACCAACTGACAGAAGCGTCCGGATGATTCACCAAATCCTGTACAAGGTGAACATGGCTTTCATTGCCGGTGGCACGCAAGGCTAAAAGAGCATCCAATTTAACGCCCACATTTTTATCTTGCAGTAGCGGGGCAACTTTATCGGCGGCACCAGCGTAGTGGGTTTTGGCCAGTGCAACCAATGTTTTTTGACGAACCTCAGGATCATCACTACTCAAACCGGTTTGTGATTCCGTAATTTGCTTTTCCAATAAACTATTATCGCCACGCATCGA
This sequence comes from uncultured Cellvibrio sp., assembly GCA_946481095.1. Next base: position 16,456 of record CAMLML010000020.1, on the reverse strand, counting down.
AAGTACTTGGGCCGTTACACGTTTAAGATCAGGATCGGTTTGTTTTTGATAGACAGCCTCAAGCTCAAAGTTGGGCAAGCTATCGGCGTTATCCGCCATATCAACAACCGCTTTGGTTGCCAGCGCAATATTGTCTTTGCCGGGGTTAGCCGATAGAAAATCATTGATTCTTTCAGAAAAAGTACGCGGATTAAAATCATTTCGCGTTGCCAAATCTTTTAATATTTGCTGGGTATCGCGCGCGCCTCCTGAATCAGTTGAATCATCAACAAATTCATGATTTTTTTGACTGACTGACGGCGATGCCTGAACAGAATTCTTCGCAATCAATAAATTCTGGCTCGCTGTTGTCGTACCTGACTCACCCGCTTTCATTAATTGTTCATTTTTTTGTGCAAGCAAAGTTTCCAACTCATGAATTCTGTTTTCCAGTAGTATTAATTGATCATCTGAATAATCATCTTCTGTTAAATAAATAATGCTGTAAGTAAACACTGCACCTATGCAAGCCGCTAATAAAAACTGTTTTGTGGCAGACATTTTATCTCTCTGATACGTTAAATTTTTTATTGGTTTTTTGATTGACACTAAAATCCGGCTCGATAAAAAAGGAGCAGTTATCTGCTCCTTTTTTATCGACGAGATCCAATTCAATATTGCTTAAGATTAAATATCACCATAACCAATAGCGCCATTACAGTGCAACCACTCACTTCTACCACTGCCACCACCGCAAGCACCGTTTTGATAAACGCCGGTGTTGTAGGTTTGGTTTTCAGATTGACGAATCGAACCATTGACACTGATGTAATCCACTTGCACATCGCGATTTCCAGAATCGTTGGTGTATTGAACCAAACTACCACCTGCTGCGCTGGTAGTCACTGAGTAGTTAGTCATAGTGGTTGTCAAAGTCCAGGTTCGCACGTTGGTGTTACCTATGCGTAGAGTAATGCTTTCACCACCAGCTGTACCTCTTGCACGTACAACGATAGTTTTATTGCCACCGCTTGATGGTGCACTGGAACTACTGCCACCACCACTGGTGCCCTGACTCACAGTGATATCTGAACTGCCCGCACTTTGATAACCCTCTGTCGCCAACACCTGATAATTATGGTTACCCAAATTCAAACCTTTGCTTGCCCAGAAATTAACATGATTCTGAAACGTGATGGTGCCGGAAATATTACCAAAACCTTTTTTCGGATTTCTCACGCTGAAATATTGATAAAAGGTTTGATTACCATCAATCGAAGGTTGATTCACACGTTGGCAACGACGCACATCATATGTAGCACCATCACTTTGGAAACTACCGTAGTTGGTTCCACCTGAACAACTGGCAGGATTGTAGGAACCATAACTTTCAATAACGTAGTATTCAATCAACGGACTTCTTGTCCAACCATACAAAGCCAAATAAGAATTTTGTGAATTGCTGACGCCATAATTGCCAGAATAACTGATCACTCTTGAACTACTACCCGGGTTCCACCCCTTTCCGCCTACCCAGTTATTGGTATTGTTTGTCCATTGCGAGGTATATCGCCCACCGGCTTGCAATGTCATCGACGCACTACCCGAATCTTTCCAGAAAGTATAATAAAATCCGTTATTGGTTCCTGTGGAATTGGAACTCAATGTTTGTGCATTAACTCCTGCACATATGGCTGCACCGAAAATTGCCATGAATAAATTTTTAGAGCTCGTTAGTTTCATTATGTAACCTCTATTAATTAAACATCTCGGTAGAGATGGATTGTGTAATTGCTCATTTTATTAATTAAATAATTGAGCGTTTGTTAATGGGAACAACAAAAAATACAACTTGATTTACTACCGGCATCCATGACTCTTTGACTTATTATGGTTTTACCGCTCGCCCTGAACCTGGGTCTATCCTGCCGGGACATAAGCCTCTGGATCGCAAGTTATTTGCAATTTGGGATAGCGCATTATTGGTATTGGCAATGCCATCATGCATAAGAATGACTTGCCCGTTTTGAAGTCGATTGACTGCATTCACAATTGAAGAGGTGCTTGCATTATTCCAATCCTGGGAATCAACATCCCAGGTAATAAGTCGCAAACCCAATGCCTGGGCTGCTTGTTGAATCGTGCTATTGGTTTCACCGTAAGGGGGACGATAAAGTGTAGGTTTGGGAGAGCCGGCATTTTGAATCGCCTGATTTGTACGATTCAGCTCATCGTATACCGCTTGATAACTGTAACCTGTCATATGTGGATGGGTATAACTGTGGTTTTGCACTACACCCACACTTCGCATCTGCGCCACTAAAGAAGGATTGGCAGCAACACGCGCTCCCCAGGCAAACCAGGTCACCGGCGTCAATTTATGCTGTTTTAACAGATTCACCAAATTGGCAGTGTTGGAGGTTGGACCATCATCAAATGTGATACCAACATAACCTCCACAAGTTGTGGAACCCGTACCGCTACTGCAATTTCCACTCAGGCAGTCGTAGGTGAAACCAAACTGGATGGCGCCGTTGCAATGCATGGCCTCCGAATTACTGCCCCCACCACATCGCCCGTTGGCATAGACAGCGGTATTGGAACTCATATTCTCGGCTTGCCGGGTTTCTCCGTTGACATAAATGTAATCCACGAAGACGTCGCGACCTGTTGCATCGTTGGTAAATTCCACCTGTATAGATCCAGTGGCACTACCGGTGTAAGTGTAATTGTCAAAAGCCGTCTTCATTGCCCAGGTTGCGACCACAGAACCCGCTACTTTCAGGTTAATAGTCTCAACACCACTGATGCCACGTGCACGAACAGTAATGCCATTGGACTGGGCACTGGCGATTGTCACCGAAAAAAACAAACTACAAAAAAACAGACTCAACAGATGCGTGAAATTTATCTTCATTATTAATAACTCGCGATTTAGCTTCTCAACCAATACAGCCTGAAGGTGGAAGTGATTGTTAGGGTTATTCCTCTTTTGTGAGTTGCCAAGAGGTGCTTATTGAGTAGCCTGAAACCGAATGATTAGTCTTTATGCCGACTCTCAACAGGTACTTGTATACATCCGGAAAAGGGATATTGTCAAATTAACTATAAAAAATTTTTAACCTAATCGGTTACATCAAATAGATAAAAGAATTGCGACCTGAAAATGTCACCAATTGATACAAAATTAATTGTATTGGGAATAAATCCAACGACGAATTTTGGCGTCATCTTTTGCGCAAAAAGAATCATTTAATAAAATAATTCGCAGCGTTTTTTGTTTTTGTGCGCAGTAAAGGGGAATGATGATAATCCACTGCCAACAAACAATATCAGCGGATAATTCGCAGTAAAAACCCTGGTTTTGATATTCAATTATCCAGATAGAATTTTTTACGCTGATCTGTGTGGGAGTTTTTTCTCTGGTTTTTTTATTAATAAAAAAATAAACACAGATAAAACTTATTGTCAGCCAAAATAAAAAAAATGGTAATAATTGACGTGTTAAATCAAACGAAAAATAAGGTGACAATGCGAAAAAACCAAGATTAACAAATCCGAGATTCAGAAGCAGTTGCAACTTCAACCAAAGGCGGGAGGGAGTAATGGGGATCGGCGATAAATCACCTGATGGGTGAGTATTACTTATCGATTTGAAGACCGGTATTTTCACGAATGATGCCTACTATCCTTTGTAGTGATTGTTTTACCGGATCTTCGCGACGCATACACCAGGCATAAATATCCTGATCTTCTTCAGCTAGCAATGACCAGTACAACTCCTTATCCGATTGGGAAAGTGCAGGATAAATCTTTTCCAGAAAGGGCATCAAAATCAGATCCAGTTCCAACATACCCCGGCGACTTGCCCAGACTAAACGCTTTTCATCCACAGGGATTTTCCCAACCGTTAAAAACCAGCTGGCATTCTAGTGATTTCACGATTGAAATTGAAGTTAAAAATAGACAAATGATCAGCTTGTTATTATCTCAGCCATCTTGCTGCAATTACGACCTGAAGCTTTAGCTCTGTAAAGTGCCAGATCAACATGACGAAACAGCTGATGAAAAGGCAGTTGCCCGGAGGTTGCACCAACCCCCAGACTGATAGTCACAGATTCCTGATCATTCGGAGGCATTTTCTCCCTGGCAACTGCCAAACGTAAATTTTCTGCATATCGATAGGCCTCATCTGCATTTGTATCAGGCAGGATAATCACAAATTCTTCCCCACCCCAACGTCCGGCTTGATCTTCAGGGCGCAGGTGAAAACGAATAATGCCTGATATTTTTCTTAACACCTGATCGCCGACATCATGACCAAATGAATCATTGATTTTTTTAAAAAAATCAATGTCGATAACCAGCATTGCCATCTGGCGATCATCGGATTTTTTTTGATCCAGATATTCAGTAACACCATGGCGATTTAAAAGCCCTGTCAGATGATCGATAGTGGATAATTTTTTATATTTTTTGGATTGCTCTGCCAATAAATTATTTTCTTTAGCCAGCTGATCGACCTGTTGTTTCTCCTGATGGATTTGACGAGCGAGACGAATAAATTTTATCGCTGAATACAACAGAAGTATCAAAATCCAAATCAGCATAATGCCGAGGTACCATTGTTCCTTTGGAATCCAATCACCAACAAACTCCAATCGATTTAATTTGAATTCATGTTTACCCGCTGTACCGGGATAACTCAGATCCACACCAAAAGCCTGTGCATGTCGGAAATCAGGTTGGGATTTTTCTCTGGGCACATGAAAATCAGTAATCCACCATTCAGCAACAAACATTTCCGAAAAACTCAACACTAACTTTTCATTAATAAAGCGCGTGGAGATATGCACGTTATTAAATTTTGACGTCTGCATATCCCTGATATCAGAAAATCCAGGTTCATAATTTCGAATATAAAAACGCAACCGGGGATCATCACCACGATAAGTTAAATCAATATGTATTTCTTGATAATGGCTTAAATCTATTCCTTCGCTGAATTCTTCCAGATTTAATAACACATTAAACCCACACATATGTCCTTTACCGTCTGCAGGAACCTCACATTGCCATTCATAATTTTTTTCATCTATCCAGCCTCCTATAGGGCGACCATCAGGTAAATTATCGGTGTAGACATAATGACTTCGATGCTCTGCAGATGGATAAATCAGTAATTTGCGGGCAGGCAGTAAATCCCAAGCATAAATCAGCAGGCCTGTAACCAGACAATAAAGAAGTGTTTGTAACCCTGCGCCACGACTTAGGTGTGAATATGTCATAGAATTTCCAGCATTCATTCAATCTATTAAGACTAGACCAATTTATAAATTCTGTAATTTTCGTAAAATGACAGACTGACGGTTTATGACTCTGTGAGGCTTTATGTTGCAATCACCCCAATCATGTTATGGATTACTGCAAATCGAAGGACCTGATGCAATCAAATTTTTACAAGGACAAGTCACCTGCGATGTAACCCTGGCAACTCGTCATCAAGGGTTATACGGAGCACATTGCAACCCCAAAGGGCGAATACTATTCAGTTTTTATTTGTTCCAAAGAACGGATAATTGCCTTTGGTTGATTGTCCCCGCTGCACAAGTACAACAGGCAATAAAAGATCTGCAGAAGTACAGTGTATTTTCCAAAGTTAAAATTAACGATATCTCAAATCTGTTTCCCTTGAAGTTGCTTAAATCCAGTGCTACAGAATTACCTCTGGATCAGCAAATTATTCACCAGGATGATAATGGTTTTATACGCCAACGCTCCGGAAATTATTGGGAAATTGGCGGTACACCCGATCTAAATCGACTGCCCGGGGATTTGCTGGAAGCTGACAACGAAGAATGGAAACATCTGGATATCCAACAAGGGATAGCCCATGTTTATCCGGAAACACGTGAATTATTTACACCCGAAGAAATCAATTACACCTTGATAGAAGCTGTGAGTTTTCGCAAAGGCTGTTATACCGGACAGGAAATCGTTGCACGTATGCATTACAAAGGAAAACATAAACGCCATGTGCATCGATTTTTATTGAACGCAACGGAATTACCTTTACCGGGCACAGCAGTTTTATCCGCAAATTCCGCTCAAAAAATCGGCGAACTGGTCACTGTCGCACGTATAAATTCCAATCAAATTGAGTGTCTTGCAAGCATTCAGGATGATGAGAAATTATCCGTACTATTCGATACAAATAATGAAAAAATGCAGTTGCTTTCTCTTCCTTATGCTATACCTGTAACACAAGGCGAATAACCTGATCAGGGTAGTGACATGAATCCTATTATTGAAAAAGTACGTGACGATATATTTACAGCAATCAAAACAGATCGTCTGATATTACCCACATTGCCCGAAGTCGCATTGAAAGTAAGGGAAGCAGCGGATGATCCCAATGCCAGTATTGATAAATTAAGTCATGTTATTGGTAATGATGCGGCACTGAGTGCACGCATTATTCGTGTCGCCAATAGTCCTCTTTTGCGAGCCAGTCGCACCATTGAGGATTTGCGCACTGCGTTAATGCGTTTGGGTATTTCCTATACATGCAACATTGCAACGGGACTGGCTATGGAACAAATGTTCCAGGCGACATCTGACCTGATTGATTCCCGTATGCGGGATGTCTGGAGTCGTTCCAGTGAAGTGGCAGCCATTTGCCACGTATTGTGCAAACACTACACCAAGCTCAGGCCTGATCAGGCAACCCTGGCTGGATTGGTTCACAAGATTGGGGTATTACCCATACTGACTTATGCAGAAGACCACCCTGCACTGCTCAGGGACAGTTTTACTCTGGACCTGGTGATAGAAAACATCCACGCTCCGATAGGCGATCTGATTTTAAAAACCTGGAACTTCCCTGCGGAACTGGCTCATGTCCCGACACAGCATCTGGATTTTGGCAGGAAGGTTCCTAAAGCGGATTACTCTGATCTGGTCACAGTGGCTATGTTGCAGGGATATATAGGAACAGAAACCACCATGGGCAAAATTGATTACAGCCAGGTCACTGCATTTGAGCGATTGGGACTCGATCCCGATATGCAAGTAGCGGAATCAGAAGATCTGTCAGAAGACATGGAAGCGGCCATGTCATTCCTGCTTTGATTCGGTTTGACTTAATCTTCGGTAATTTCAATTTCCGGAAAAACGTTTCCCTGATTTTGTTCCAGTTGCCGAAGTATATTTTTCGCAATCTCACGATAGGATTTTGATATGGAAGATTCAGGATCAGTGACCAAACTGGGTCTGCCTGAATCGACATCTTCGCGAATACGAATATCCAGAGGCAATGCACCTAACAATTGGGTTTGGTAGTCACAGGCAATACTGTGGCCACCACCCGCACCGAAAATATGCTCTTCATGCCCACAAACAGAACACACATGCGTTGACATATTTTCAATAATGCCCAGAACGGGCACATTCACTTTGCGAAACATTTCAATTGCTTTTTTCGCATCCAACAACGCAATGTCCTGCGGCGTTGTGACTATCACCGCACCTGTCACCGGAATTTTTTGTGCAAGCGTAATTTGGATATCGCCTGTTCCCGGTGGCATATCAATAATCAAAATATCCAGCTGGTTCCAGGCAGTTTGCTGGATTAGCTGCAAGAGTGCGCCTGTTGCCATAGGGCCACGCCACATCACTGGCGTTTGTTCTGTGATCAGATAGCCCATTGAAATAGATTGAATACCATGAGCTTCAATCGGTTTCATTTTTTGCTGGCCATCAATTAACACAACTTCCGGACGACGCAATCCAACACCGAGCATTTGCGGTTGGCTGGGGCCATAGATATCAGCATCGAGAATACCGACACGCTTGCCTTCTGCAGCCAACGCCAGCGCCAAATTAACGCTGGTTGTTGACTTGCCTACACCACCTTTTCCAGATGCAACAGCAATAATTTTCTTCACACCGAAAATTTTGTTGTCAGAATTATTCATCATGATGTTTGAGCTTCTGTTTGATTTAATTCACGCATTTCCTGATCAAACTCATTGTGTTTTTGATGATCTTTTGCAATCAGCATGTAAAGCGCAGGTAACACAAACAGAGTAAAGAAAGTTCCGATTGTCATACCCAATACCAACACAATACCAATAGAGTTACGCGCTTCAGCACCGGCACCGGACACAAAAATTAAAGGAGCGTGCCCTGCAATAGTAGCAAGACTGGTCATCATTACCGGGCGCAAACGAATGATGGATGCTTCACGTATTGCATCAATTTTTGCTTTGCCTTCTTCCTGCAATCGATTGGCAAATTCCACCACCAGAATACCATTACGTGCAATTAACCCAACCAGAGTCACCATACCCACGTTGGAATAAATATTCAGCGTGGTCGTAAATGTATCCGTAAAATAGGGAAGTGGCGCCCACATTTTCAAAAAGGTAAAAGTCAGCGCGCCAAATAATGCCAGGGGCACAGATCCCAAAAGAATCACAACCGGATCACGGAAGCTGTTGTATTGAGCTGCCAACACCAAAAAGATCATCACCACTGCCAAACCAAACACAGGTAAAAAGGTATTGCCTTCACGAACCAATTGACGTGACTCACCGGTGTAATCAATAGAATAATTTTTTGGCAAAATCTTACGCGCTTCCTCTTCCAGAAACGCCAAAGCCTCTCCTGTAGGAATTCCTGCAGCGCCAGAAATTTTTACTGAATTCAATTGTTGCATGCGATTAATACTTCGAGGCTCTGTTGAATGCGTCATAGTGGCAACCTGATCAAGACGAATCAAACCACCATCAGGACCCGTCACATATAAATTGGCAAGATCATCCGGAGTCAGCCGGGCACTGCGTTTAACTTGCGGAATCACTTTGTAACTTTGTCCAGCCATATTAAAACGATTGACATAACCGCCACCCAACAAAGTGCCTACATCGGCGGTCACTGTTTGTAAATCCAAACCAAGATCGGCCACTTTCTCACGATCAATATTTAATTTGTAATCAGGCTGATCAACTCGCACATCCAACTGTTGAAAGAAAAACTTTCCGGATTCACGCATCGCCTGCTCAATTTTGACAGCGTAAGAATATATTTCTTTGGTATCAGCTGTTGATGCAATAACAAATTCAACAGGGAATTGCCCTCCACCCGGTAAAGGTGGTGGTGTTATTGGCAGAATTTTTACACCGGCAATCGCACTTAATTTTTGCTGCACCTCAGGCATAATTTCAAATACAGATTTATCACGTTCCGTCCAGGGCTTGGTGACCATGCCGGAAAAACCACCGGTTGGAAAAGTTACCTGAAAGGTAAAATCTGTTTCTTCAACTGACATGAAAACTTCATTAACCTGTTTACCAAAAAATGATGATTGATCAACAGTTGAGTTAGCCTGCCCATCAACAATACCGAAGATGACACCTTGATCTTCCATAGGTGCCAACTCTTTACTCGACATGATGTAGAGAGGGACACAAAGTAATGAAATAACCGCCCAGAAAATATAAATACCAATTGGATAATTCAACGCACTGTGTAATTTTCCTGAATACCAATCACGGAATTTTTCAAAAGGGCCTTCCAATGGAGCTTTTAATGCCTTATGCGGCTTCAACAAACGCGAGCCAAGCATCGGCGACAATGTCACAGCAACAATGGCAGAAATAGTGACAGCACCTGCAAGTGTAATAGCAAACTCACGAAACAGAGTTCCGGTTAAACCACCAGCAAAACCAATCGGAATATAAACAGATGCCAGCGTAAAGGTCATCGCCATAATTGGCCCAACCAATTCACGCGCCGATACAATTGCAGCTCGAAACGGTGATAAACCTTCCTGAATATGACGCTCAATGTTCTCTACCATCACAATCGCATCATCAACCACCAAACCAACACACAGTACGATTGAAAGGAGTGTTAATAAATTCAAAGAGAAGCCGCAAAGTTGCATAATAAAAACTGCACCTATCAGCGATAAAGGAATAGCCAACACTGGAATAATCACAGCGCGACTGAACCCCAGGAACAGGAAAATCACGATAACAATAATCAATAAAGTTTCACTTAGAGTTTTTATAACCTCGTGAATAGCTGATTCGATATACTTGGTTGAATCATAAGCAACGCGACCACTTAATCCGCTGGGTAAATCAGCCTTGATTTTTTCCATCTCTTGATTAACTGCACGAATAACGTCTAAAGAGTTAGCATTAGGTGCAACAAAAATTCCCATAAATACAGCCGTGTCACCAGAGTAGTTAACCACTGCATCATAATTTTCTGCGCCCAATACAACATCCGCTATATCACTTAATCGGATAATTCCATCTGCAGAATTTCGAATAATCAGATTTCTAAATTCCTCAACACTCTTAAGATCAGTATTGGCACTCAGATTAACTTGCGTATAAGAACCACGTGTACTGCCAACAGCAGCTTGTACGTTGTTAGATTGTAATGCTGCACGCACCTGTACCGGTGTCACATTCAATGCAGCCATACGCTCCGGCTTTAACCAAATGCGCATAGCAAATGTGCGGCCACCCAAGACTTCAGCTTTTTGCACACCCGCAATTGCTGTTAAACGTGGCTGGACAGATCGTGTTAAAAATTCCGTGATTTGGTTTTGCTCCAGAATTTCCGAACTGAAGCTTAAATATTCTGCAGCAAATTGTTGATCCGCTGCTTCAATTTTAATTGTAGGAACTTCGGCTTCCGGAGGTAAGTCATTGCGAACCTCATTCACTTTGGCAGAGATTTCTGTCATCGCTTTGAGTGGATCGTAATTGAGTTTCAAATGCACATTAACCGTTGACATGCCCATCGCACTCTGCGACTCAATGTAATCAATTCCTCCTGATGAGGCTATTGCACGCTCAATTGGTGTAGTGACAAAACCTTTAATTAACTCAGCATTCGCACCAACATAAACAGTTTGAATTGTAATAACAGAGATATCGCTGCGGGGATATTGGCGTACAGTTAAATTGCTGGCTGCTTGTAAGCCCAATATCAGTATCAGCAAGCTCACAACCAGTGATAACACCGGTTTTTTGATGAAAATATCAGTAAATTTCATAAGACTAGTGCTCGCTAAAATTAATTATCGGCTGGTGTTGGTGTTTCTGAGTACTCGGGAACAGGCAAATCACTGATAGTGACAGCTTGTCCATTATTCAAACGGAACGCACCTGCGCTGGCGATTTTTTCTCCTGCTTTTATACCATCAAGCACCTCAACAAAATCACCACGCGACCTACCCAACCTTATAAATTGCTGACGTGCAACCAACTGGTTTTTATCATTGGTTTCTATCACAAAAACAGTGTCACCAAACGGAGCATAGATAATCGCCGTTGAAGGAACTGCCAATACAGGTTTGGGATCTGCAAGAGTGACAGTAACGTTAACTGCCATTCCAGGAATTAACAGATTTTTTTCGTTACTCAAATAAGATTGAACTATGGCATTGCGAGTAACCGGATTGATATCTGCCCCCACAGCTGTCACCTGCCCTTCAATTACCTCTTCAGAACCATCACCCAATTTTACGGTGATAGGTAATCCACGAGACATTTTCACCAACCAAAATTGTGGTACGGGGAAATTCACACGAACGCTATTGGTTGCCTGCAAGGAAACAATTTCTTTTCCAACTTGTAAATCTTCACCAAGATCGACTTTACGAATACCCAGACGCCCGTCAAAAGGAGCGCGAACAATTTTCTTTTCCAGAGTTGTTTTTAAATTATCCACTTCACCTTGTTCAGACTCCATTTGTTGCACTGCCGAATCCAATTCACTTTGAGATACCGTATTATTTTTGCGCAACTGCAGCAATCGCTCATAATTGGATTTCGCCAAACGCAATCGCGCTTCAGCTGCACTCAGTTGACCTTGTTCATTACCTGACTCCTGAATCAACAAAACACTTCCCTTTTTAACCTGTTCGCCAGATTTGAAACGAATTTCTTTTACTTTTCCGGCAACTTCAGCTGATACCTGTATGCCTTCAGAAGCTTCTACAGTACCTACAGCAGAATAGGATTCAGGCCACGACTGTTCTGCTGCGTCAAAAGTACTAATGGTTTCTGTCATTGGAGGTGCAGAAGCAAAGGCTTTCCCCATGTAAGACAATTGACTTGCTTTCAATCCCACTATGATAAAAATAATTAGTAGTAAAGTACCGAGGGCAACAAGAACGGACTTGGTATTACTCATGATAAAAATCCTTGGTAAAAAATTGGAAATTTCAGGTTGCGGATTGTGGCACAGACCAACTGGTCTGGAAAATACACATTTGTCACAATTGGTAACGGTGCAATTTAAATCCAATCAACAGTCAAATAGTGTCAGTAGGTAAATAATGACTCTTTTTAGGCATAATAAAACCCTTCCGCGCGCATTAGACGTAAGTTAAGCAAGAAAAAGAAAATGTTTTATCTTTTTATTTCCCGAAGCGAGACTTTTGCAATTAACATCCCGTTAAAATCTTTACATTTCTTAGAGGAATTATTTCATGGCTTGGGCACCCCACGTAACAGTAGCAACATTAATTGAACGCGATAATCGATATTTACTGGTTTACGAGGAAGCCGATGGCCGCAAAGTCTACAATCAACCCGCAGGTCACCTTGAACCCGACGAAACCCTGGCTGAAGCTGCCATACGTGAAGCTCTTGAAGAAACTGCATGCACAATCAAACTCACCGGTGTAGTCGGCGTTAATCTTTACACAGCGCCTTCCAATAAGGTTACCTACTTTCGCACTACATTTATTGGCGAAGTTATCAGTCATGACGCCAATCGTCGATTGGATACAGGCATAATCGACACGGTCTGGTTAACTTATGAAGAAATTGTTGCAAGGAAAGACCAACTGCGAAGTCCGATGACACTGCAAATTATCGAAGATTATCGTGCCGGGCGTCGCTTTCCCTTGGAAGTGGTGGGATGAGGCAGGTAGAATGCGCGCCTCGATTTTCCTCGTAATAAAATCTTATGTCTGCAAAAACCCGCGTTATAGTCGGCATGTCCGGCGGTGTTGATTCTTCAGTCTCTGCGCTCCTGCTCAAACAACAGGGATATGAGGTTGAGGGATTGTTCATGAAGAACTGGGATGAAGATGACGGCACGGAATATTGTACGGCCAAAACAGATTTGGCCGATGCTCAAATGGTTTGCGACCGCATTGGTATCAAACTGCACACTGCCAATTTTGCCGCTGAATATTGGGACAATGTATTCGAACATTTTCTTGAAGAATATAAAGCGGGTCGCACACCCAATCCGGACATACTCTGCAACCGCGAAATCAAATTCAAAGTGTTTATGGAATATGCCCGGGTGTTGGGCGGTGAGTTTATTGCGACGGGACATTATGTTCGCCGTGCTGATCGTGATGGTCATACCTATTTATTAAAGGGACTGGACCCAAATAAAGATCAATCCTATTTTTTGCATGCTGTCGGCGAAAAAGAATTCGCCAAATCTTTATTCCCTGTGGGTGAATTGGAAAAACCCGAAGTTCGTCGTATTGCCGAACAACATGACCTGATTACTCACAACAAAAAAGACAGTACCGGTATTTGTTTTATTGGTGAACGTCGTTTCAAAGATTTCTTGCAACAATATTTGCCCGCACAGCCGGGTGAAATTCAAACACCCGATGGAAAAATATTGGGAGAACACATGGGCCTGATGTATCACACACTCGGGCAGCGTCAGGGATTAGGGATTGGCGGTGTAAAAGGTGGAAATGAAGAACCCTGGTTTGTGGCGCAAAAAGATTTACGACGAAATGTACTGATTGTGGTACAAGGTGATCATCCCCTGCTCTACACCAATCAATTAATCGCAGGCCAAACACATTGGATTAACGGACAAACACCAACAGAATTTCGCTGCAAAGCCAAAACCCGTTATCGTCAACCTGATCAGGATTGTGCAGTAAAAATACTGGAAGACGGCCAACTGGAAGTTTTATTTGATCAAGCACAACGCGCTGTTACACCGGGGCAATCTGTCGTGTTTTATCAGGACGATATTTGTTTGGGTGGTGCTGTTATTGAATCAACAACGAATGTTTAAGTGATGGTCATGAAGAAAAATTTCTATGATTTGACACTGGCGCTTGCCGGACTATTTCAAGCAGTCGCATTGGTTGAACAAATAGCGAAGACCGGGCAAAGCGCAAACGATGCATTTACGACATCCATCAATTCGGTTTTGGATTTAAATCCAAGCGACAGTTTGGCTATTTATGGCGGCGATGTTACAAATTTACGTATGGGCCTGGAATTGCTCAACGAATTATTAATTAAAAATACACCCAAACATCAAGACATCATTCGTTATGGATTGGGCGTATTGCATTTACAGAAAAAATTATCCGGACGCAAGGATATGCTTAATGTCATCGCCAGCCGTATTGAACAAGCCAACCAACAAGCACAACATTTTTCCAATACGCATGACAATGTGATAGCCAACCTCGGTGGCATTTACAGCGACACGCTCAGTACTTTTCGTTTTCGTATTCAGGTCAAGGGTGACTACAATTATTTGCAGCAACCGCGCATAGCCAACCAAATTCGTGCATTGCTATTAGCCGCTGTACGCTCTGCCATGTTGTGGCGACAACTGGGCGGCAACCGTTGGCAATTGATTTTTCAGCGCAAGAAAATTGCTGAATGCGTTAGGGAAATGCTTGGGAGCATGCCCCTCCACTGACGGGAATATTTAAAAACATGACCCCACCCTAGCCCTCCCCTTGCCAAGGGAGGGGACTGTTCCTCCACCTGGGAAGGGGGAGGCTAGGAGGGGGTCCTTTCACAAATTTTATTTTCAACTTTACAAACAGGCCAAACATGAACAACAGCTTTGACTCTTTAACCGCATTAAATGCCATTTCACCGGTCGATGGTCGTTACGGCAACAAAACCATAGCGCTGCGCAAAATTTTCAGTGAATTTGGTTTGATTCGTTTTCGTGTTGAAGTCGAAGTGCGTTGGTTGCAACAACTGAGTCGTCATACTGGCATTCCTGAAGTTCCCGCGTTTAGCCCCGCAACCAATCAATTTTTGGACAAGATCGTCAGCGGGTTTAATGAGCAAGATGCGCAAGCGATTAAAGATATCGAACGCACCACCAATCACGACGTCAAAGCGGTTGAATATTTTTTAAAGAAAAAATTTGTCGGCAATACAGAACTGGAAGCCGTATTGGAATTTGTTCACTTTGCCTGTACATCTGAAGACATCAACAATCTTTCCCACGGTTTGATGTTGCGTGAAGGCCGTGAAGTATTTTTGCAAGATGCCGAAGCAATCATTAAGGGTATAGTGAAACTGGCTCACGATTACGCAGATGTTCCCATGCTGTCACGTACACATGGACAAACTGCATCGCCCACCACAGTCGGCAAAGAAATGGCTAACGTCGCAGCGCGTTTGCGTCGTCAGGTTGAAGCAGTGAAAAAAGTTGAATTGCTCGGCAAGATCAATGGCGCTGTCGGCAACTACAATGCGCATCTTTCTGCTTACCCTGATATTGACTGGCAAGCCAATGCCCAAACTTTCGTAGAAAGTTTGGGATTAAGCTGGAACCCCTACACTACACAAATCGAACCACACGATTACATCGCCGAATTATTTGATGCGATTGCACGTTTCAATACTATTGTGATCGACTTCGACCGCGATATTTGGGGCTATATTTCTCTTGGCTATTTCAAGCAAAGAACTATTGCTGGCGAAGTGGGCTCATCCACTATGCCACACAAAGTTAACCCGATTGATTTTGAAAACTCCGAAGGTAATCTGGGCATAGCCAACGCAATCTTTGGTCACCTCGCTGAAAAATTACCTATTTCCCGCTGGCAACGCGACTTAACCGACTCAACCGTATTGCGCAACATGGGCGTTGGTTTTGGCTACAGTATGATCGCTTATGCATCCACACTCAAAGGCATGAGCAAACTGGAAATCAACCGCGCACGCCTCGCAGAAGATTTGGACAACGCCTGGGAAGTTCTCGCCGAACCCATTCAAACCGTGATGCGCCGTTACAACGTTGAAGAACCTTACGAAAAATTAAAAGCTTTAACACGCGGTCAGGCGATTACTCGCGAATTAATGCTGCAATTTGTCGAAACTTTGGAAATTCCTGAAGAGGCTAAAAAACTTCTGCGCGGATTAACACCTGCAAATTACATTGGTAATGCGGTTAAGCAGGCTAGGGATATTTAGTTTTTTAGTTCCCCCCTTTGAAAAAGGGGGGTTAGGGGGGATTTAAAATCTACAAATTAAAAAAAGTTGTAGATACATTCCAACACTTTAAATCCCTCCCCCCGCCTCCCTTTTTCAAAGTGAGGAGTCAGTATTCACTTCGCAAGAAACTTTTATAGGAACCATCATGCCCACTCCCCTCACCCACCTCGGCCAAATGCCCATCGAAGAATTCCTTCGCGATTATTGGC